>JBDRNY010000068.1:0-44022 GCA_043810635.1 Microcaldota archaeon
ATGTTTTTGCTTGGCTTCTTTCCCATGACGGGCAGATAAATATCTCAGAATTCTCTTCCCAATACAATTTCCCCTCTGCAAGAATCGAGCATTCCCTTGACAGGTTGTGCAAATCAGGAAAAATAGCGAGGGTGAAAAAATGAGCAAAACCAGCAGCTACCAGTTTAAAATACTCTCCAACAAACCTCTATATGAGCAATATATTATTTTGCACAAACAAAATAATATATTAAATATTTTCAAAAGCACACTTTCAAAAATAAAAATAAGGTGAAATGTTTGGCAGTAATAGTTGTTTCCAAAAAAACCCTCTGCTCCCTTGCAAAAATAAATTCAGATGAGGCAGAGCCGATATTAACAGAGCTTGGCATACCTGTCGATTCCCAGGAAGAGGATGCGCTTTATTTGGAAATAACTCCAGACCGCCCTGACTGGCTTTCGGTTGAAGGAATTGCCCGCTCCTGCTATTCTTACAAAACAGGCAAGCCAAAACTTTATACTTGCCAAAAATCCGACATAAACTTCAAAATCCACCCTTCTGTAAAAAAAGTGCGCCCATACATAGGCTCCGCATTGCTAAAAGGGGTGCCCATGACCCAAGAAATATTTGACTGCCTTATACAATTGCAGGAAAAATTGCATGATACTGTTGGAAGAAACAGAAAAAAAATGGCAATAGGCATACACGACATTTCAAACATTTCCCCCCCTTACACTTATTGCGCGCTTGAGCCAAATGAATTAAGCTTCGTGCCCCTTGACATGGCCGAATCTTTAACCTGCGCGCAAATTATCAAAAAACATGAAAAAGGAATAAAATACGCCCATCTAGTTCCGGACAAATGCCCATTAATTTTAGACAAAAACAAAAATGTGCTTTCTTTTCCCCCAATAATAAACGGTGAATTGACAAAACTCACCCCCAGCTCAAAAGATTTGCTTATTGATTGCACAGGCACCCATGAAAAAACAATAAGATTTGTTGTAAGCATAATTGCAGCAGCATTGGTTGACAGGGGCGCAAAAGCTTATTCAGTGCAAATAGACAACAAGCTTTATCCATTATTTGAATCAACAAAAACCCCTCTTCCAGTAAAAGAAGCAAACAAACTGCTCAATTTGAAATTAACTAAAAAGCAAATAATCCACCACCTTTCCCGCCTCGGCCATACAGTAAACGGAAATTATGTTTATTCCCCCGCATTTCGCGCAGATATTATGCATCCCGTGGATTTAATTGAAGATATTGCAATCTCCTTTGGCTACAACAATTTCACCCCCATCCTCCCGGTTTTCCCCTCAACAGGCAAATTTGAAAACATTTCTTATATCCACGAAGCTGCAATAGGTTTGGGCTATTTTGAGGCACTAAGCTGGATTTTAACAAACAAAAATATTTTGGAAAAAGCATCCCTCAACCCTGAAGGCGCCCTCCGCGTAAAAAATCCGCTTACACAGGAATTCACCACCCTTCGCCCGTGGATTTACCCCAATATTCTGGACATTTTCTCCCGCTCAAAATCAGAGCCCTTCCCCCAGTATCTTTACGAGTTCGGCCCCATAATTCAAAAGCAGGAAAACAATTTTTCCCAGCAACAACACATCTGCTTTGCAGCAACCCATCCAAAATCAAATTTTTCAGAAACTTTCTCCCACCTAAAAGGGTTTCTCTCCTCCCTCGGCATTTCCTGCACTCTTGATGAAAAAAATATTGACGGATTTATTTCAGGAAGGTGCGCCTATATAAAAATCGAGGGCAGGAATACAGGCTTGGTTGGCGAAATCCACCCGCAGATGCTTGAAAAATTCGGCTTGGAGCAGCCGGTTGCATTGTTTGAATTAGATTCAAAATTCCTCAAACCCTGATTATTTTTCCAAATGCTCTGCAATTATTTTTGCAACCAATTTAACTTCCTCTTCAGCGCTCTTCCTTTCCCATCTGGGGCAGACAACCCATCTCTCCTCCCCCCCCGCTTCTATAAGCATCATCCCCGCATCAATAGTTTCCATTTTTCCGGAAGCAAATTTCCTTGCATTAATTTTCTTTCTCACTTCTTCCCAAACATTTACTGAAAATTCCCAAACCCCTTTTCTTTCAATTTCAGATTCAATAAGCGCAACCAATTCCTCAAATCCCAGCCCTCCTAATTCAGCACCCACCACTTTTGCAACAGCTTCCCCATACTCTCCCGGATTATTTTCAAAATAATATCTTAACATTTCCCTTATTGAAACCAATTTTATTTGCATACTCTCCTTTTCCCTTCCCGCTTTCTTCCCCCCAATTTTCTTCCCTTTTTCCGCTTCTTCCCATGCAATTTCTTTTCCGCCAGCCGGAATTCCTCCTGCTTTTTTCAACACATTAAACATCAATATCGGATAGCCCGCCCTTCTCGGCTTATTCTCCATTATTTCCGCCTCCCTTCCCTCCAATTTCACCTCTTCCGCACAAACAAGCAAAACACTCATCAAATCCGGAGCTTTGTATTCCATCTGCCCCATTCTTGCCCAAAACCTGTCAAGCACTTTTAATACAATTGTCAAATTCTGCCCGCAAGCCCTCCACATTTCATCAACCAATATTTCAGCGCACTCTTCAACCATTTCTATTTGCGGCGCAACCCCTACCTGCATTGTAACATTTCCATGCTCATCCGTAACCGGAACCATTTTCGGAACCATCGTTGTCCTTCTATACTTCCTGCTTCCCATCACTTTTTTCAATTTCGGCTTTTTTTCCATTGCTTTCAAAACATCTTCCCTCATCCTTTCCTGCATAATTTTTATAAGTGAAAAATCAACTCCCCTCCTTCCCATCATAGGGTTCCCTACTGGAATTATTGTAAATGTCTCAATTCCTGCCATAGGAGGGGCATCAATAGGCCTGCCCCATTCCAAATACACCTCTTTCTTCCTTTCTTTTGTTGCAGAAGATTTGTCCATTCCTACCAATACTACAAAAATAGCCGAGAATATAAACCCTAACTATTACTCTCTTTTTCCAGCCGAAAGCATAACAACCTGAAGAGATGCGTTTCAACTCGAACCCGGAATTATTAATCGAAAAAAAGTAAAAAATTAGTTTTATCTAAAAAATTAAGTCAATACCTGCCCCGCAACCTTGTTTGCATCAAATTTTTCCAAATCATCATATTCCTGCCCAACACCCAAAAACAAAATAGGCACTCCTGTTGCATATGAAAGCGAAATAGCTGTCCCTCCTTTTGCATCACAATCCAATTTAGTCAATATTGCACCATCAATTCCAATAGCATCATGAAATGTTGTTATTTGCTCCAAAATAGCATTCCCCCCGATGCTTTCCCCTACATAAATTTTCAAATCCGGTTTCACAACCCTGTTAATTTTCTTCATTTCATCAATCAAATTCATGTTTGTATCCTGCCTTCCTGCAGAATCTATCAGCACGGCGTCAATATTATGGGCATTTGCATATTTTATAGCGTCAAAAGCAACAGCTGCCGGGTCTGACCCATATTTGCTCTTAATTACTTCAATTCCAAGCCTTGAAGCATGCACGCTCAATTGCTCGATTGCAGCGGCCCTGAAAGTGTCTGATGCGGCAAAAACAACACTCAATCCGTTTTTCTGCAGCTTGCTTGCTATTTTTGCAATAGTTGTGGTTTTGCCCGCCCCGTTAGGCCCGACAAACAATATTTTCACCGGCTTTTTCGTTTCCTCCACTTTTCTGTAAAAATCAACCGGCTCTTTCGGCGTCATTATTTCGCCAAGCACTTCCCTTATAACCTGCTGTATTTCCTCCTGCATTTTCCCCTTGTGCACTTTCATGCCAACAAGCCGCCCCTTCAATTTCTCAGTCACTGCAAGCGAAACATCATAAGCAACATCAGATTCAAGCAATGACAATTCCAATTCATCAAGCAAATCCTGCACATCTTCTTGTGCAACAGTTATTGTCGGCGAGAAAAACCCTGCAACAGATTTCCCAAGTCCCACTCGCGCTTCCATTTTCCGTTCTTTCCCTTCAAGCGCCTTTTTTTCCAGCCTTTCAAAATCTTTTTCATCCGCCCCTCTTGCTTCCTTTATTTCAATTTCAACATCTTTTTCTTTTCTCCCAATATCAATTTCCCCCTTCTTTTCCTCCGCTTCAATTTCTTTCCCCTCTTTCTTCCCGCCAAAAAACCCTTTTGCAATATCAATAATTGAAGAATGCTTCGGCTCTTCTTCAAATTTCAAATCAATTTCCTTTTTTATTTCAATCTCTTTTGTTTTTTCCGGAGCACTCGGTTTTTCCTCCATTTTTACTTCAATCCTTTTCTCCTCTACTTTCGGCTTTTTCACAACAGACTTTACTTCTGTTTTTATCTCAACTTTTTCTTCCACCACTTTCTTTTCCTTCACAACAGGCTTTGCTTCAGTTTCCTTTTTTTCTTTCTTCGCCGGAATTTTCTTCTTTTCCTTTACAACCACTTTCGGTTTCACTTCCTTTTCCTCAATTTCCCCCGCTTTTTTCATTTCTCCCCTTTCAATTTCTTTTTTCCCTGCCGCAGGCTCAGCAGTTTCTTCCTTAGCCTTCTCCCGGCCAACCAGTTTGTTTACAAAGCCAGCCAGCTTATTCTTGAGTAGGTTGAACATTTTCCATCCTTGTCGCTAAAACAGACGCTTTTGCATTAATGCCCTGGATTCGCTCATTAACATTAATCAAATTCCTTTGCGCTTTCTCAAAAGAGGCATTAACATTCTTCAGCCTATCTTCCAAAATGCTTATTGCCTCTTTCGCATCCTTTTTCATGATAATGCCCGCGCCCACAGATATAAGCACCGAATTTATATCAACTTCCTTGCATGCAATATATGCCCCCGAGCCTATCGGCAAAATTGCCTTGTCTTTTGCAAGCTTCAAATTTTTCAGGCTGTCAATGGTTGCATTCAAATCCCTTACAGTTGATTCCATAATATCTATCTGCCCCTGCAGAATCTGCCCTTCCCTCTGCAGCAACTGGGCCTGCATTGCAAGCCTGTTCAACTCCTCATCCGCTTTGCTCATTTTTCCACTCCTCCACCTTTTCAATTTTTATCTGCGACCTTTTTAATTTATGGTCTGCCCCAAGCTTTTGCAGCACAAGCTCTTCCGCCCTCTTCCTGCTTGCCGCCTCAATCTCTTTTACAAAACTTTCAATTCTTTCGCCCATTCTCATTTTTCCTTCAACAACAAATTTCATTCCCCCACCTCAATCCGTCAAATCCAATGCCTGCTCAATCCTGCCCAATTCAAAACCGCTGGTAGCATCGCCTGCAATCCCTGAGTTTGAATTTGCCACAATACCAAGCCCCACCATTGCAGTGCCTGAATTCACTGTTCCGTTCATTCCTTTCACTTTAAACACTTTTTCAAGCATCTCTCCCTCTTCCTCATCTATCCTGTTATGCGCAACCCATCCCTTGTTTGTTGCAACAACCATCATTCCAACAGTTTTATACCCCGCAATTTTTTTCCCGACAGCCCCCACCCCAAGCGTTTCCTCAACATCTTTCAAAAGTTCTTTCGGCATATCTGGATTCACAATCGCACCTTTATCATTGCATGCAATATTGTTTCCAAGCGCGCAAAACCTGGAATCTTTTACAACCAGCACTTCCAGCCCCTTCTCCCTAATTTCCTTTATTTCATTTTTTTCGCAAAAAGGGGGAAGCACTATTCCATGCGAATTCATTGCAAAATATATTCCAACATAGGGGGAGGTGGCAACCGATGCGTGAAACACATCCACTCCTAAATTTCCTACCCCCTCCTGAAATTTTTTCGGGGCGCTTTTTGCAACAAATGCCAGCCTGTCGCTTGCTTTTGCATATAATCCCAAAAACGGATTTCCTGCAAAACTTGTTTTTCTTACCGCCATAACCTTACTCTCTTCTTTTTGCACTTTCAACAATTTTTTCCAACTTTTTCTCTTCCTCGCTTTTCTCCGGCTTTTCTGCTTTCCTCTCCTCTTTCTTTTTTTCAGGAGGCGCTTCCTTCTTTTTCTCCTCCTCTTTTTTCCTCTCTTCCTCCTTCTTCACGTTCTCCTCTTCCCCAATTATCCATGCAGTTGCTTTCTCCCCTTCTCTTATACACCTTATTTTGATTTTCCTCTGGGGCTTTTGCACGGAATCCCTCCAAACAAGGCTGTTCACTCCCGCGGAAATCACAACATTTTTTTCATCAACTTTCATGTGCTTTGCAAGATATTTCCTAAGAATTTTCACTGCCTTTCCAGCCCTTTTATTTCTTACTTCATTGTAGCTTTCAGACAAATTAACAATATACACTCTTTCCAATTTTCATCAGCATCTGCCATCCAATCACACTTCCTCGCCCAAGCCCCCGCAAGCGGGGGTAAAGGCTTTTCAATCACTTTTTCCTCCTATGACACCGGATCGCACGCCTTCGCCAAGCTTGCTTGGCGAGTAGACAGCCGACTCGTCGGCTGGCGTATTAGGCGTGGAAGCGTGTCACTTCTCCTTAATTTTCATCTTCTGATTTCTCCAAGCCCTGCGCCTGTTGTTGCTTATAACTCTCCTGTTCGTCCTGGCAACAACAAAAAGAGGTATCCTCCTGTTTTGCTTCAGCTTTTTTCCAAGCATTGCTTTTTTTCTAGAACTTTTTTTGCTCATATTCAAACACCTTATTTATGCAATATAGCTCTGCGCTTGGGGCGCGGCCAGCTTTTTTACATCAATGTTTGGTTTGCGCTTTCTTTTTTCAAGCATTTCCTTGTAAGCATTCCAGATTTTTCTTGCTTTTTTCCCTTCAACTATGCTTACCACCATATGCACAGGCACAGGCGGCTCATGCTTTTCATCAGGCCTGTAATCCACAAGCACAATCTGCCCTTCCTTAATTTTTGCTGCTATTT
This sequence comes from Microcaldota archaeon, assembly GCA_043810635.1. Lineage (GTDB taxonomy): Archaea > Micrarchaeota > Micrarchaeia > Anstonellales > Anstonellaceae > 1-14-0-10-45-29. The sequence goes on from JBDRNY010000068.1 coordinate 6,879, forward strand.
TCGGCGACACTGCAAATGTAAGCACATTCTCATCCCACATTTCAAGGGTTGCTTTTACTATAGCATCTGCGCTCACAACTCCTTTGTCGCTTCCTTTTACCACTTCAACAACTTTTCCGGGGTGATACATACACAAACCTCCGACAAATTCATTCCTCTATTTCTCCTCCTTTTCTTCTAAATGTAATTTTTGTTTCCCTCTTTTTTCCCCCCAATTTTACAAGCATTTCCTTCAACTGCCCCTCACCCATCCTCCCCCTCATCTTTCCGCTCTGGCGAAGATATGCAATCATTTGCACAGCTTTTGCAAACAATTCAGGGTTATTTTGCCTTACAAACATCAGTCTTTCATATGCTTGCGGCATCAATAATTGGGCAATTGCGCTCCTTATCTGCTCTTCTTGCACAGCCCTTTTTTTTGCCTCTTCAAGAGCTTTCTGCGCTTTTTGCGCCCTTAGTTGTTCAAGCTCCTGCTCATTCATTTTCTTTCACCAACATCATACTTATTCCTCTTTTTTCCCATCTGCTTCATCTGCCACCAGTTTTGCAGCCGCATCCAGCAATTTCCTTCCTTTTGGTGCAAGCTCCCTTCCAACTTTTCCTTTTTTAAGCAATTCCGCTTTTTCAAGCGCCTGCATTCCCTTTCTTATCGTGCTTCCGCCCGCCCTTCTGTGCTTTTCAGGCTTCACTCCCCTGTCTTTTCTTCCCCCATAATGCGTCCTCAACCTCGACACTCCAATTCTTGGATTCAAGTATGCCTTTCTAAGAATTGATGCGCACCTTATATACCAAAATTTATCATCTTGGGGCAGCCTTTCTGCATGCGCGCCTGATTTTACATTGCCCACCCATGCAGGCATTTCTAAATTCATTTCCTCAAGCTTTTGGGCGGTTTTTTTGATAAGCTTGAGCGCATCCACATCATATACAGTAACCATTATCTCTAACCTCCTGTTTTGCTTTTTCCCCCAACACTTTCCAGCCAAAAGGGCTGAAAACACGCCGCCCCAAGGACGGCAAAGAAATGCTGGCAGGGTTAGCTGCATTTGCAGATTTCTAAAAAGCATTTTGCTGGCTATTTTACTGCTTTTTCATATTTATAAGGCTTTCAGGCGTGCAATTTTCTCTCTGCACTGCATTTTTTGCACCTATAGATTTCCCACTCCCCCACTTCCTCTTTTTCCAGATTATACCCTTCAATCCACAGAATATTGCATTTTTTGCAAAATTTCTTTTTCCTTATCTTTTTGATTGCAATTCTGTGCCTCATTGCAATTTTTTTTGCCAATTTCACATATGAAACAGCATCTTCCTCCCTCTCTTTCACACACCCCGCAGCTTCATCCAGCAGTTTATCCATTCTTTTTTCGGCAATTTCCCGCAGGTACGGAATTCCCTTTTTCTTCTTAGCCATTTGTTTTCACACTCGAAAGAATAGCTCCTTCCTCATTTTTATAAACTCCTACTTCGCTAATCATATCGGGCCCGTAGCTCAGCCCGGTCAGAGCGGCAGTCTTATAAGAGGCATCCGCAAATGTGCGGACTGCTCTAGGCAAGCTGTAGGTCGAGGGTTCAATAGCTATTTCATAATTTATTTATGGAATAGTCGGACACATCCCTCCGGGCCCATTTTAAAATTCTGCATTCTTAATTATTCTGGGGAGGTTTATGCAAGATTTAATCTCATTCAAGGATTTGAAAAAAGAGGATGCTGATTCCATTCTTTCATCAGCAAAAGAAATGGAGGAAAATTTATACAAAAAATATTCCCTTCACAAGGGAAAATTGGCGACATTGGCGTTTTTCGAGCCGTCTACGCGCACCAGTCTTTCTTTCCAGGCAGCCGCGCGCCGCCTCGGAATAGAAATAATCAACTACTCCCACAACACTTCTTCTTCCAAGAAAGGGGAATCATTTGAAGACACAATAAAAATGTTTGACGGCTATTCAGATGTAATTATATTGCGCCACCCTGATGCAGGTTCTGCCCAACTGGCTGCAGATGTTGCAAACTCCCCTGTAATAAATGCGGGGGACGGGGCAAACCAGCACCCCACCCAAGCCCTCATTGACCTTTACACTATTCAAAAAAAGTTCGGAAAAATAGAAAATTTGAATATTTCGCTTGTAGGGGATTTGAAATACGGGCGGACTGTCCACTCCCTTATCTACGCTCTTGCAATGCATAATGCAAACATCACTCTCATCTCCCCAAAAGAATTGGAAATGGATTTAAAAATAATTGAAAATGTGAAAAAGAAATTTAATGCAAAATTAACCCTCTCCCAAAAAATTGATGCAAAAAACGCAGACGTAATTTACATGACAAGAATACAAAAAGAGCGCTTTACCCACCCTCTTGAAGCAGAAAAAATGCAGGGAAGCTACAGCCTCTCCTCTTCAATTTTGAAAAATGCAAAAAAAGAAATGATAATATTGCACCCCCTTCCCCGGCTTGAGGAAATTCCTGCGGAAATAGATTCCTCTCCCCATGCATATTATTTCAAGCAAGCTCACAACGGAGTTCCTGTTCGCATGGCAATTCTACATCATTGCCTTAGCAGGTAAATTTATGCAATTTTATAAATTTTTTCTTGCCATTCTCATTTTCCTTACATCATTTAACCCGCTTTTTGCATCGCCCTTTCCAAACCATGAAAACATTACATCTTCCAACCCCGCTTCGCTCGCTTTCCCAGATCACCAAGCTGTTGCATCTCACAATCTTGCTCTCCTCCCTTCCCTAAACCATTCTTCAACCCTTCCCCCAAACATTTCATTTTCCACCCCTTCCCTTTCCACTCCCTTTTCCTATGCTTATTTCAAATTTCTCGGAGCCCTTCCTTCAGTTTCAAATCATATTTCCTCCACCCACCCCCCGCAAATGATATGGACTTGGGGCGAATATCATCCTGCATACCTAATAGATACTGCGCCCAGCTTTGCCGGCTGCCCTGAAAATATATATGAATTATCTGCAACCGGCCCCCCAATTATTTCAGGAAATATGCTCTGGAACTTGCAAAACAAAACAAAAACAACCCAAATAAATTCCAACACCCAGCAAATTATTTCCTCTCCATTTTCAAATTCAGATTTTTCCTCCCTCTCCACTTTGGAAGGAGAAAACAAAACTGCAATTTTACCAAACCTTACATTAACATTTGAAGGGCAGGTAATTGTTCCCTTTCGTGTTGACGTGCAGGTTTATACAATAGAATACAGCACCATGACGACTTCCTCCGGAGACACGATAGAAATCACTGCATGCAAGCTCCAGAAAAACACCTACACCAAAAATTATTCAATCCCAATTTCTGATTCCGCTTCTTGGCAGGTCGAATACAGCGAGCCTATCCATTTCCTTCTCCAGCCGATTGACAAAGAGCAGCTTTCCACCCGCCCCCAAATAAAACTTCTCTTCTTTTCCAACCGCCTTGCCCAAAACATGACTTTTTCCTTAAACAACAATACTCTCCCTTCTGCCCGCTTTGCAGATTATTATGAAAAAGAAGATGAATTCGGATTATTATGGATTGAAAGAAATTCCTTAAACAACATAACTTCAGAGAAAAACAATTCAATTTTATTTTCAAACTATTCATCCCTATTCCTGAATCCAACAGCATTTGACAAATCAAATCTAAATTATTCATTTCAATACTATGCTTTCCTCCGCACCCCCCTCCCCCTCGGCTATTCCAACATTTCCCTCTCTTTTACAGACGATTTCAACAACACCTGCTCTTCCTCATGGAAAATCCAAACCCGTGCCGCCGCCGGAATAAGCGGATTTAATTCCACAAATGCAGAAATTATATTAACAGATGAAAACGCGCCTCCACCTGAAATAAAAAAACAAAAATCAGGCAACACTCTCTCCCTGCGCCTTCCATCAACTGAAAAAACCCGCCCAACAAAAGAATTTTTCTTCTCCCCTCTTCAGCTTCCGAATATTATACTCTCCCTCTCATTATTCTTAATATTCCTTCTCGGGCTAAGGTTTTTCTCCCGCTAAAAACTGTTGTCAAACCCCCCATCACTCCTCACTCTTGTTTCAGGGTGTTTGTAATATTCTATTTTAGGCTTTCTGTTTTTTTCTTCATTGCATTTTTTTGTTTTATAATTTTCGCAATTATCGCATTTTTTATTGCATTCTTCCTCTGCTTTAATACTGTTTCCAAATAATCGTTTTATCCAATTTCCGCCATTTCCGTTTTTTCTTTTTCCAATATCAGTTTCAATTCCGCTGTTGCCGGTTCCGTCATTCTTTGCGAGGAACCAACCACCTGTTGTTTTGTTTTTGCATATTCCTAACCTCCTTTCTTCATTAATCTAATATATAAAATAAAATCAAATCCAAACCGGTGCAACACCGAAAATTCCAGGTATTATAATTCAAGTAGTCAGGGCTAGAGCCCTGGAGGGTTAGGGCACGGGCTGGGCACGCGCAAAGAGAACAAGTATTCTAACAATTCCCAGCTGTTCATATCATTCACTTGAATACCCGCATTTAATAAACATTTGTAAATTACTCTCGTATCCCCCTCGCACATTTTCTATTTCAAAACCCGCTCGCCCCCGACTATTTATTTGCCTACTTTTCCACAATATCCACAAACAACTTCAAACTCAAAACCCGCCCGTCTGTCAAATTTAGTCTTGTATTTGTTTTTCCACAATTTTAGCAAACAATTTCAAAAATTCATCCAATCTTTCAGGTGGCACAGTAGCTCCTGCAGCTATTTTATGCCCTCCCCCCTGCCCTCCTGTTTTCAAACACGCTTCCCTTAATGCAAGCCCCAAATTCAATCCTTTTTCAATTAATTTTTTTGTTCCTCTCCCAGATATCTTAATTTTCCCTTTTTTATCCAATGCCATTGCCAAAATAGGCTTTTTCCTCCCCCCTGGAAAAAGCATTCCTGCAACAACCCCGATAATACTGTCTTCAATAACTCCCCTTCCGTCTAAAAGCAAAATTTGCCCCAAATCTTTTGTATTTTTATAAGCAAATTCCACCCCTTCCCTCAGCGCCCTTTTGTGCATTTCAAGCAATTTCCTTCCTTTCTCAATTGCCCCTTCTTTTCCAAGGCATATATCCATCCCTACTTCAGTTTTCCCATGCCTTCCGCACGCATTTAGCATTGTGGAAAATTCCCCTCCGTCATATAATTCAGGCACATCCTTAAACTTCGGGAAAAGATAAGTTTCTCCAACCAAATTATTTGCATTATATTTTCCCCCATAAGTTTCAGCCAAATGCGCCGCAACCGCTCCAACCAATTTCTCTTTCTCCCCTTTTTCCAATTCATTATATTTTCTCCACTTCCCTTCTTTGCTTCCCAATTCCAAATTTTCAAGAAATTTGGCGCACCTTTCCTCACTTCCCCCTAATCCAGGCAAATATGGGTCATCTGCATATGCAAGCAATTGCGGAAGCGGCCTTGACATCCTTCCATAAAATTTCAAATCAATGGGCGCTTCCACCCACCCTTTTTCAACAAATTTCTCAACCAATTTTCTATTCTCCCCCTGCATAGGATATTGCATATCCCCAATAGCCCCGACTATTGCAACTTCAGGCAATTGTTCCAATGCCCAATAAACACAAGTAGAGCCGCTCATATCTGTCCCGCCGTCAATGCCAAACAAATGCGGGTTTAATTGCAATTTCTCAATTCCTTCTGTTTGATGATGGTCAAATATTACAACATTTCCATTCAATTCATTTACTTGCTTATTCCCTCCCCCCAAATCCGTAAAAACAATTTCCTTCTCTTCTTTCAATTCATCTAATACATGCTTATCCAATTTCCTAATCGTCTTCACCCTATACTTTATTCCTTCCCGCTCACAAAATTTGCAAACAATCGAACCCGCACTAATGCCGTCGCAATCATAATGGTTTACAACAAGCAAATCTTTCATTTTGGCTACCGCTTCCCTTGCCTCTTTTGCTTTGGAAAGAAATTTGTCAAATTGTGCCATATATCAAATTTATAAAACAGGTTTCTTATAATATAATCTCCATGGGCTTGTGGCGCAGCGGTAGCGCGCCTGCTTTGCAAGCAGGAGGCCGTGGGTTCAAAAGCTTGTGCTGGCACAAAATTTGCCAACAAAGCTGACAATCCCACCAAGTCCATTCCCATATGGGGAGCATATGAATTGTCCAAGTCCCCCTAAGGGTTCCCTACAAATCGCTTTGCGATTTGGGGCACTCATGTTGCTTTGCAACATGGTGCGCCTTTTCCATCAGGAAAAGAGCGTCCCAAATTGCCGAAGGCAATTTGTAGGTTCACCCCCTACAAACTATCCAAGTTCATATCATCCGAAAGTACAATGCTCGCCCTTAAATATTTTATGCGCATAGTGCTTTACGGTAGATTTAATGACTCCCCCCCACCGCAAAAAAACCCCTTCCTATGATTCCAAATCCCAGGCAAAATTAAAGATAGCGGATGACGGCGAGAGCGACCACATCGACCGGCTTGTTGCACTGACTTTTGACGAAAATCCGAAGGTAAGGAAAAAAGTTGCCCATGAATTATCTGAAATGGGCGACGACCCCAGGGCACTTCTCGCCCTTCTCGAATTATCTTCTGACAAAGATGACAATGTAAGCTCTATTGCCAAAAAAGGGCTTGGTGCATTTAAAACAGAAGACGAGGAAGCTCTTACCAGCTTGGAAAAATTCTTTGAAGAGGCAAGAAAAGAAAAAACCATAATTTCCGAAGAAAATTTCCAGAAAACAAAAAACAAGCTCATGCCTTCTTTGGAAAAATTATTTTCAGGAAGAGAGGGGGCAAGAAAAAAGCTTATGCCCTCCCTGTTAAAGCACTTTTCACAGGCAGCTGCCGCAAGCGGGGAATATGACGAAGAAAGTGAAGATAAGGAAGATGGAAAAAGCTCGGTTCCCTCCCTTCATTACGCACAGCTTTCAAAAACAATTATAGATTCTGCTGAAAAAGAGGTGGGTATTCCTGCAAGAATGCAAAATCCTGAAAAATTGCGCAAAACAGCACCAGCTTCCCATGCGTATGCAAAATCCCCCGGCAAAGCAGATGTGGAAGATGCGGCAAATTTCCCCCTTCCAGATTCCCTCCAGCACCGGCTATATTCCCCAGTAGCTTCTATCCCCCTTCTTGCCGATGAGCTTACGCCCGAAGGCGAGTTTGAAAAAGAGGAAATCCTTCCCATTTCCTATCTTGATTATTACAAGCTTGCATATTCCATGGCAATAAACCCAAGCGTAAAATCCTCTGATTTGAAAAAGGAAAAAACAAGGCTCATAAAGGAGACAAAAAAGAATATCGAGCTTGCATTCAAGGTTGCGGTTGCCCGCGCCCACCAGGAGGGAATAGAAGGCTTTACAGGCCTCAAGCCCGGGATGAAAAAAATAACCACACTCCCCCTTGAAGTGCTTGACCATCACATAACAACATTTCCAAAAGGAAAGAAAAAAACAATTGAAATGAGCCGGCTTCTTCTTTCAGACGGCAAAAAATCAATGCCTTTATATGTCGAGCCTGAAAGGGCGCACGGCATAAAAGCAGGGGATTTGATTTCCCTCCGCAACGCATATGTGGATTATTTGATAAACAAAAAAACAGATGACGCCTCCCCCGGCGAGCTTGTATTCAAATTGTCAAAAACAGGGCAGATGATAATCACAAAATAATCACACTCTCGGCATTTTCCAAATAATTTTCCTTATTTTGTTAACCACCAATTTATCCAGCATTATTCCAATATGCTTTTGCATTTTCATCCAGCTTGCTATTTCATAATTTTTTTCCATATAATTCAAAATTTTTCCCTGCACACTCCTCATTTCCTCAAACTTTCTCAAGCTCAAATTTTCATCATGCTTTCTATAATAAAGCAGCGGCTCTGCAATATTTGCAAATTTTGTTTTTCTTCCAAGCCGCGCCCATAAGTCATAATCCTCCCCAACCTTCAGCTTTTCATCATACCCTCCAACAGAGAGAAGCAATTTCCTTCTTGCCATTATTGTTGGATGGAAAAAAGGGCATTTAAAATACATGTATTTTTTTATCCCCTTATCTTCCGCAGGCTTTTTTGCAACATATAATTCTTTCCCCTTTTCATCTATCATCACGCATGCGCTTCCCACCACCCCTATTTCAGGATGCTTTTTCATAAATTTAATTTCCTTCCCAATCCTCTCCCTAAAGCAAACATCATCAGCATCCATTCTTACAACAAACTTCCCCTTTGCCTTTTTTATTCCAATATTTGCAGCATGTGAAACTCCTTTCCCCTTTGCCTTGATTATTTTCAAACGCTTGTCCTGCTTTGCAAATTTTTCCAATATTTCCAGACTATTGTCTTTTGACCGCCCTTCCACTACAACAAACTCCCAATTCTGAAATTTCTGCCCCAACACACTTTCAATTGCTTCTGCTAAAAATTTTTCAGAATTCAGCACCGGCATTACAATACTCACTTCAATTTTTGAGCGCTTTTTTCCCTTCCAGCTCATCATCCCCAACCCTTCTCCAATTTTTTACAAATTTTAAAAATAAATCTTTTGGCCCAACCCACAAAACATTGTTTTTTTTCTCAACCCTGAATTCCAGCCCGCGCAATACTGCCTCATCTTTTTTGTCAAATTTTGCAAAAAACACATTATCTTCAAAAATTCCGCCGTTTGCGTCAAACAATCCCGCCAAAAACGCCGCGGCATAATCATTGTGGTGGCAGAAAGCATCAATTTCTTTTTCCAGCACTTTTTTCAAAAAAGCAAGATATGCACTGTGGTAAAAAAGCACTTCCCTTCCCCTAACCCGAATTTTTTCGGGCTCGGCTATTTTATTTGCAATAATATGGGATGAAAAAGCCGCCTGCAGCGCTTTCCCCCCTCTCACACCTATCCCTTCCCCCGCTTTCCGATGCTTCCAAATTCCTGCAAGATAAGAAAATTCCGGAGTAAGCTTTATTTTCAGTTAAATCCCCGCTTTATGCCTGTTTCTTTCCTACCACCTCAAAATATTTTCCGCCGCCTACTCTTCGCCCGCAGTTCACTTTTTGCGCCGATGCACCTACTCGTTGCTGTTCCAATAGTCATCCTTCATCCTGAATATCCTTATCTGCGGGGAATTATAAACCAAATCAAACCCTTCCAATTCATCCAAAAAGAATGCGGAGTATACATTTGAATTATAGAATTCTGTGCTCCTGTCTTCCCATCCGCTTACATACTGCCCGTTTTCATCAACCCAGCTTTCATCTTTTGTATAATATGCTGTCAATATTATATTCTGCCCTTCCATATACCCCATCCAGTTTGCTTTTTGCAATTTCAATTTTCCGCTTTCATCTGTTTCATTAAGCCAATAAGTTCTTATCAACATCTGCCCGTTTACAAATTCCTGGGCTGCACAATATTTTGGCTGCGGATTGGCCTGCCCGCCCACAACCCTTGGTATTCCGTATGCCACTACTCCGTACATTCCCTGGGATTCTGATATTGCGCACGGGCTTTGCTGCTCTTCAGGGGGTATAAGCAGCTGCTCCCAAAGATGCTCCATTTCGCATTCAGAATTGCCAGGCCATTTTTCAACAGTTGTTTTATTTGCCCACGCACACCCCAAATAATTAAGCGCCCCGTATTTTCCGCCCAAAATAATATTTCTTTTGTCTGCCCCATTTCCAAGTATTTCAACATCAATAAGCGCATACCTTGAATCATACTCTCTCATAGTCTGCCGCAGAGTTTTCACATCTGAATGCAAAAATGAATTTGCAGTCCTTCCAATCATTTCAAGCGAAGCATGCTCATTTCTCAGCACCGCCCTCCTCTCCCCGAAGAAGTTAATCCAGTGCCCATAATCCCACCATGAAATAGTCCTTCCTTCTTCCTCCACATTCTCTCCTATCCATTGCATGGAATCAAGCCAATAGGGCGCAACAAAACTGCACCTATAGCCTATTGCAATGCCCATATCTGTCGGCACCGGCTTGCCATATTCCAGCCAAAGGGAGCGCCCGCACAATTCCCCGTTGTAATATACAGAAGGTGTTTTCATTGTCTGCTCCCAATTTTCAATGCTCGGGCATATCGGATTCATCGGGTCAAGCAAGCAATATCTTTCCAGTTTCGGAAGCACTTCATCCTGGTTGTCATATATCCTCGGCGTAAATGAATTTGCAAGCAATGGCATTGCGCTATATCCATAAGAATTTATGAGCACATCAAACAATGGCGTTGTATTCTCTGCCCCGGGCATTTGCAATGCCACTCCATATGCCCCCCCAAATTCGAAAAATACAAGCAATACCACTCCGAGTGCAGCAAGCCTTTTTCCCCAAAGCACAACTCTCGCTTTTCTCGCCTCACTCTTTTCCTTCTCTTTCTCCCCCTCTCTTGAATAATACCTTTTTATAACAAACCTCACCGCTCTTTCCAGCATGCCCCAAGTTGCGCATACCAAAAACATCACAGCAACAGCCAAATACATTGTCAGCTTCTGCTTTCCAAAACCTACAAGCACCACCGGCACTGCAAATGGAAGAATGATAAGTGCATCAAGTGCCCATGCCCTTCTTTTATATGCAGAATATGCCCAGCTGACAAGCAAAGCAACGCTTCCCCAAAAAACAAAAAATGTAAGCAAGCTGTTTCCTTTCTCAACATAACCCAGGGATTCAAAGCCAGCCATCCAGTTCATGAATTTTACAAACAATTCATAAGCAGAATTTAGAATAACAGTTGAAGCAACATTTACAAGCGCAAAAAATGCGGAAGCAAGGGAATAGAGCCAAATTCCCAAATCCCCCGAAGGGTTGTTAATCGAGCCAAGAGGCGCCCCTATAAACCCAATCTGGCCGGTGTAATACTGGCTTCCCGGCGCCTGCTCTGCAATAGTTCTGTACAATGGTTCGGTATATGCCCCGAACAATACATAAGTGCCTGTCAATTGCTTTATTTCGGCAATATTTTGCGCAAAAGAAAACAATATCAACCCAACAATTCCTGCTATTGCAAGCACCGTAACTCTTTGCACCAAATCCGCTTTAACTACTATTTCCCTCTCCTTTTCTTCAGTCTTTCTGGACAATCTTATGGTTCCTGCAATTACCATCAGGATTACTGCAACATATACGCCCGAATCCCATTTTAATATATTCGCAAAATTTAGAACAAATCCTCCAATCAGAACAACAATAGAAATCCCAAACAATGCTTTTGGGATTATATCTTGCTGCAACACTACTGGAAGTTTAATGCCCCCAACAATATTTGTTTTTCCAGAAACGATTCTGCCCAGTGCCCACGGAACCAGAAATGCAAATGTTGGTATAAGAATAAACATCACAGTGCTTTTTACCGTGCTTCCGAAAGCTATGCCCCCAAAAATCTGATATATGAAAATAATCAGCCTGCAAATTATCATGAAAAGAGCAAACATCCCCGCCATATTTGCCATTTTTGCATTTTCTTCATTAGGCTCAACAAAATTCGCAATGCCCATTGCAAATATTGTCAATGTCAAAAAGAAAAGTGCCAAATCACTCAAATTTGAGCCGAGAAAAGTTGCAAAACATGCAAAAAGCAAAAACAGCATTCCCGCCTGGAATTTTTCATTTTCCACCAGCCCTTTCACGCTTTCTTTCCAATTTCCCATTCCAAATTTAAACTCCCCTCTTTTTATTGCATATGCAATTGCCGCCATCAACATTGCAATTGCAAATATGTTATATGGTTCGATTTGAAAATCTCCCCCCCTGGAATTTTACAAGCATTATGGGCATAAATGCCGCAAGCCCCGCAGCCAAAAGCCCCACCCTGCGGTTATACAATGTTTTGAAAAGAAAGTATGCAAAAAATGCTGCAAGCGCCCCTATAATCGGGGGGTAAACACTGCCGGATTCTATCAATCTATACGGGCTGTATTCCTCTTCCCCGTTGTAAATTGAAAACCATGAAGCAAGCATATATTTCCAAAGAGGCTGGCCCATATGGCTTGATTCCACTTCAGGATACCATGCAGTGCTGTCATCAAAATAATTATGCCCTTCATATACCACCTGCCTCACGCCATCCAAATAAAAATAAGGGTCCAAATCCATTATCGGTATGCCTGAATTTGAAAAGCCGATGGAAAATATTGAGACCATGATAAGCGTAACTAATATGCATATCACTCCCTCCTGCCCCGGCAGCTTGAATTCAAATTTGCTTTTCGGAATTTCAATTGCCCTATCTTTTATTGCCAAAAACAAGCCAAGCAAAAATACAATCAGCCAATTAACATAAATCAGTAAAGGGGAAAACATTATTCCGATAAAATTTTCAAGCAGAAAAAGAAAAGGCACCAAAATAATTCCAAAAGCATAGCCAAAAACAATTTTTTCAAACCAATTTACACTTTCATCTTTCCTAAAAACCCACCATGCCCAGGGCAATCCTGCAATGCCGAAAATTATGGCAACAAGTAATGCAAATGTTTTGTCAAAAACCAGCACAGTGCTTCACCAAAAATATATGTTAATATCAATGTTTTTAACCCTTAATAGCACCCCAACACCCGAAAAACAAGTTTTTTAACTTCAACAACATATATATTTTCGGCTATAATCGGCCTTCTATGAGGTAGAATATATTCTTTTGGAAAGGGTAAGCATGAGGGGGCATCTGTGTCAAAATTGTTCGAATATGGCAAAAATAATGAACTGATGGTTTTTACAGGGGATTTAGGCTGCTCAGTATTTGAAGGATTTTTACAAAAATATATCGAAGTATGCGTTGCGGGGCAAAATATTGCCGGTACGGGGAAGCTCTCAAAGAAATTGATTATGGAAAAAAAGGCGGGAAGACATGAGGTTGGATAAATGAGCAAAATTCTTTTGGTATGCAGCAGCTTTGAAGAAAATACCCTCAGCAAAAACTATTCAAACAAGGAATGGGTGCAGAATGAAATAGACAAATCCCATTATCCAATCGGAATATCATATCTCCACTCTTATATAGAAAATCAGGGGCATGAAGTAAAAACCCTATTCCTAAACACCTACAGCTATGAAATTTGCTATGATGAAGTAAAAAAGGCAGTAAGTGAATTCAAGCCGGATATAGTCGGTTTGCAAATCCTCACGCAGAACAGAGTGAGCAGCTATCACCTGATAGAATACCTGCGCAAGCACCATCCTGAAATCCATTTAGTTGTTGGCGGAATACATGCAACAGCTATGTATAAGCAGCTGATAGAAAAATTCCCATATCTTGTAATCGTCATTGGGGAAGGGGAGCTGACTTTCTCCGAATTAATCAAAACATTGGAAAGCAAAACCACTCTGGAAGATATTGATGGAATTGTATTCAGCAGAAACGGGCAGCTAATCCAAACAAAGCCGCGCCCGCTCATCCATGACCTTGATACGCTTCCATTTCCAAAGCATGAGCTATTCTTCACACCAAACCGGACACATAGCTGTGTTCTGACAACCCGCGGTTGCCCCTTCCGCTGCAGTTTTTGTGCATTAGAGCATATCACTAAAAGAATGCACAGAAAGCGCTCAGTAAAGAATGTAATTGAAGAGATTGAGTTTCTTAAAAACAAATTCCCGCAAATGAAAACAGTCTGGTTACACGACGACACATTTTTCCTTGACAACCAAAGAGTTATTGAATTCTGCAACGAAGTCATAAAAAGAAAGCTAAACTTAGAGCTTGAGTTTGTGGCAAGTGCAAGAATAAAGCCGGTTTGCGGGGAAATGGTCAAAAAGCTGGAAGAAGCGAATTTTGTGAAAGTGTTGTTTGGATTGGAAAGCGGAACAGATGAAATACTTCTTCGTGCCCACAAAAACATAACCCAAAAAGATACAATAGAAACATTCAAGCTGTTTGCAAAAACAAACATTGAAATAACAGCGTTTCTTATAGTCGGCTTGCCTGGGGAAACTCAGGAAACAATCTACAATACTGCAAACTTCATAAAAAAGCTCCAGAGGATAAACTACCTTTATTACAATGATATCGGGGTTTTGATGGTCTATCCCGGGACAGAAGTATGCCGGTTTGCAGTAGAGGCAGGGCAAATAACTGATGATTTCTGGCTTACAGACGAATTCGTGCCTTTCTATGAAGTTGAGCATTCAAAGGAAAAGCTTTTTGAATTTAAGAAAATTCTCTTAGACCATATTTCTCTGGGAAGGATAAACACCTGGAGCGGCTTTCAAAAGCAGTGGAGCATGCTTCCCCATATTGCAAAATACCTATGGGGGCGAAGGGATAAAGTAGCTCAGAAGGTTGGGGTGGGGGCGCACAAATGAAATACAAAATTGAATTTGACTGGGATAAATGCATCGGATGCGAAAGCTGCTGCTCTATCTGCGATAACTGGCAGATGAAAGGCGCGAAAGCCGCGCCAAAACAAACTGAGTTGGAAGAAATCGGCTGCAACAAAGAAGCAGAGCAATACTGCCCGGTAGGGGCAATAAAGATACTAAAAAATGAATAGAAAGCTAATATCTGTCCGCTTTCAGCTTTTCAATATCCAGCTTTCCCTTATTCTCGCTATAATATCTGCACAATTCCCTTATTCCCTCCTCAATCGGGGTAAATTCCAGCCCTTTTATTTCCTCCCTCAACCTTGAATTATCCCCCGTATATTCCCTTCCCATCCCGGGGTTGCTCACTTTAATTTCCAGGCTTTTTCCAGTAACTTCATTTATTTTTTTTGCAATTGAAAGCAAATCAACCGGCTTATCCGGAGTTGCATTGTAAAATTTGTACCTTCCCCTGTTTTCAATAAAATATTTCACAATCTTTACAAAATCATCAATATACAAATAATCAAAGAAAACATTCTTGTTTGCAATTGACATGGGCAGGTCAAATGCAGCTTTTGCACAATTGTTTGAAATAAATCTAGTTTCATAATCTTCATATTTGCCATAACATCCGAACATTCTCAGGCAAACAATATCTTCCTCCGCATTTTCAATATATTTTGAGCAAACATATTTGTAAAATCCATAATCATCTGCAGGCAGGTGCTTTCCAAAATACTCCTCATCCATCTTCGGATTGCTGTGCAGTTTTGAATATTCTGCCCCAGAGCCGCATTGTATCATCTTTTTCCAGTATTTTTTGCATTTTATTATGTTGAAAAACATCCTCAAATTCTTTTCAGCCAAATTTTCCACTTTTACTTTTCTGCTTCCCCCGATACTGGCACAATGAAATACAGCATCAACCGGATTTTTTTCAAAATATTTTTCAACAGCTTCGCTGTCCAGCAAATCCAATTCCTTGCGTGATGGTGCGACTATTTCATATTCTTTCCCCGCCTGCTCAATAAAATTTTTGCCGTTAAAGCCCGAGCCGCCTGATACAAATATTTTCTTTTTTCCCATCTATTTCCCCCTCTTTTTCAAAAATTTCCCAAAGCATTCTCCGACATACTCCTTCATTCCCCCGCGCAATCCAGGGTACACCCCAATCCAGAATGCATTGTCCATTATCATATCTGCACCATTCAGCTCCCCCACCACTCTTTTTTCTATGCCGATATATGCCGGCTGCTTTGTGATATTCCCCCCAAAAACCATTCTTGTTGCAATATTCTTTCCTTCCAAATATTGCACAATGTCATTTCTGGAAAATGGCGCATCTTTCCGCACTGTTAGCGCAAATCCAAAAGGGGAGGGATTTGCCTTTTTCTCCTTCCTCGGAAATATGAAATATTCCCCGTATTCATTCAGGTTTTTCATATACCATTCAAAATTTTCCCTTCTTTTTTCAATAAATATATCCAATTTCCCCAATTGCGCTAGGCCTATCGCAGCCTGCATATCTGTTGCCTTCAAATTATACCCGATATTTGAGTAAATATACTTGTGGTCATATCCATACGGCAGTTCCCCCAATTTCCACTTAAACCTCTTTTTGCAGCTGTCTGCTTTTCCCGGAGCACACCAGCAATCCCTTCCCCAATCCCTAAAAGAATTCACGGCTTTGTTCAGCAAAGCATTTGAGGTAAGCACTGCCCCCCCTTCCCCGGTTGTTATATGATGTGCCGGGTAAAAGCTGGCTGTTGCCAGCTCCCCAAACATTCCTACTTTCTTTCCATCCCACTCCGCCCCAATAGCGTCACAGCAGTCTTCAATTAAAAATAAATTGTTTTTTTTGCAAATTTCGGATATTTTGTCGATGTTGAAAGGGTTTCCCAATGTATGCGCAATCATTATTCCTTTTGTTTTTTCACTCACTGCCTCCTCCAGCATCCCGCAGTTTATATTATATGTCCCCACTTCTGTATCCAAAAATACCGGCACACACCCGGCCTGCAAAATCGGATTTACTGTTGTCGGAAAGCCTGACGCAGTTGTAATTATTTCATCCCCTTTTCCCAGCCTTTTCTCCCCCGCATGTTCTGGCAAAAATGCGCTTAATGCAAGCAAATTTGCGGAAGAGCCGGAATTTGCCATAGAGCAATGCTTATGCCCCCACCACTTTGCCATTTCTTTTTCAAATTTTTCATGATATCTTCCTGCAGTAAGCCAAAAATCAAGGGAGGAATCCACCAAATTAACAATTTCCTTTTCATCATACACCCTTGCGGCATAAGGAATTTTCCCCCCCTTTTTCCACATTTTGGGCATATGGGCTGCCTTGTAATATTCTTTTGCAAGCTCCAGAATCTTAGCTCTCAGGTCCGCCTCGTCTTTTTTCATAGTTTTATTAAGCCGTTGAATAATTAAAATACTTGGCGCGGGAAATCCAACGCCTTCAGGCGTGGGTGATTCACAATAGCTTCCTATATTCTCGTTAATTTCAGAGATTTGAGCCGCAAAGGATAAAATATCTTGCGCTCATATTAAATGTTATATGGTGAGCAGGCATGAAACTTTCTGACTATATTGTAGACTACCTAACTCAGGCAGGAATAAAACACGGGTTTTTTATGATAGGCGGGGCCCTTGGCCATATAGCAGATTCCTGCGCCCTCAAAAAATTCAAGCTCTATACAATGCATCATGAGCAGGCGGCAGCCTTTGCAGCCGAGGGGCAGGCAGCTGCCACCCAAAAGCCGGGGCTTGCAATGGCAACCAGCGGGCCCGGGGCGACAAACCTGATAACCGGAATAGGGAGCGCTTATTATGCATCCACCCCGACAGTTTTCATAACCGGGCAGGTAAATACTTTTGAATCAAACATAGGCGGAAAACGCAGGCAGGTCGGATTTCAGGAAACAGACATTGTATCAATAATCAGGCCGATAACCAAATATGCCATGACAATATCTGACCCCGGAAAAGTATGCTATGAGCTTGAAAAAGCGGTTTTTTTGGCAACGCACGGGCGCAACGGGCCGGTGCTGATTGATTTCCCCCTTGATGTGCAGAGGGCCGACATATCCCCCGCCAAACAGGAGCATTTTACAGGCTCAAAAGAGCACAACGAGCTCTCCAAAAAAAAACAGATAACAAAACAGGAGCTGGACACATTTTCCACCCTGCTCTCAAACTCTGAGCGGCCGATGATTTTGGCCGGCCACGGGGTTCGCCTGTCCAAAGCCCGTGACGAGCTGCGCAAATTTGCAGAAAAAACCAAAATTCCGGTTGTTGCCTCTCTCATGGGGACAGACAGCCTGCCAAGCCACCACCCCCTCTATTACGGTTTTATAGGCACATATGGCGGAAGGCATGCAAACTTTGCGCTTGCAAATGCTGACCTCATAATTGTGTTTGGAGCAAGGCTGGACTCGCGCCAGATTGGAGTTCAGGCATTAAAATTTGCGCCGGCGGCAAAAATAATTCACATAGATATAGATTCAAGCGAATTGGGGGCGTCTGTAAAAGAAGAGCTTTCCATAAATGCAGACATAAAAGAATTCCTTTCACAGGCTCTTGCGATTCTGCCGGGCATGAAACCCGGCAATGGATGGAAAAGCCATCTAAAATGGCTGAAGGAAAAATACGGAACCCAAAATCAGGATGCTGGCAGGCAGGCAATAAACCCTGTCACGGCACTTGGTGCAGTTTCAAAAGCTGCCAAGGAAGAAAGCTTTGTCAGTGTTGATGTCGGTGCCCACCAGATGTGGTTTGCACAGGCATGGCAGGTGAAAAAAAACCAGACTATTTTTACAAACGGGGGAATGGGCCCGATGGGCTGCGCAATCCCCACCGCAATCGGCGCCTGGCTTTCTGACAAATCCAAATCTGCCTGGGCTGTTTGCGGCGATGGCGGCTTTCAGCTGAATATCCAGGAATTGCAGACAATTGTAAGGAACAACATCCCCTTAAAAATCATAATACTAAACAACAAGTCATTGGGGATGCTGACTCAGTTTCAGTCGGAGAATTTTGAGGGGAGGCTTATAGGAAGCATGGACGGGTATGACACCCCTGATTTTGTAAAAGTTTCAAATGCATATAAAATACCTGCCAAAAGGGCAGAGCACCCTGATGAGCTTGAGGAAAAAATCAGCTGGCTTGCCAATGAGGAAAACGCCGCAGTTTTGGAAATAATAATTCCAAATACATTCTGGACATTTCCAAAAGCAACCTATTCCAAGCCAGTCTATGACATGAAGCCGTATTTAACAGATGAAGAAATGCAAAATGCCCTAAAATATGTTTGGGAGGCGTGTTCCAAAAAGAAATAACTTACCTGTTTTAATTCCTTTTCACTTTCATCGCTTTATCAACCGCAACTTTTGCAAGCGGCCAAATAATAAATGTAAAATATGATGCCAAAAACAGGACATCTGCAAGAAATACAATCTTAACCGAAGGATAACACGCCAGGGCAATTCCGCATTTTCCCCTGCACACATCCCCTTTATTTTGGCTTACTGCCCGCACTGCCTGCCTCAAAGACGCCCACGCAGTAGTCTCAAGCATCTTCGCGCGCAACTTTTCGTTCAGCGCATTTTTTTCAACAAAAGAATCAAACAATTTATGTATCATGCTATATTGTTCAGTCAGCAAAATCCCCCTGTCATATATCAGGCCTGTCCCGCTGCTTCCATGTATCCTGTAGCTTGAAGTGCTCTCCGAATTATATGCCCCGCCCCATTTGTACACAATTTTCAGCCACATCTGATAATCACAGGGTCCTGGATACTGCGGGTCGTACTCACCCACCTCATCCTGCACTTTCATTCTAACCATAACTGTGCAAACCGGAGTAATATCCCTTTTAATATATTCAGAAAATAATTCCCGCGCAGAAATGGCCCTCGATTCCCCCGAATAAGCATTTATTGCCGGGATTTTATGCGCCCGCCCATCAGAACCAATATTTCTGAACCTGCAAAAGCTCATCCCTGCCCCCGGATTTTTCTCCAAAAGCGCAACCGAGCTTGACAAAAATTTCTCATCCCACAAATCATCTGCGTGCAAATATGCAATATATTTGCCTTCAGCCTCACGCAAGCCCGCATTCAAATTGCCGACATATCCAATATTTCTCTCATGCTCAATGAGCCTAAATCGCGCATCTCCCAAAATAAATCCGCGTATTTTGGCAACTGTATCATCCGTGGATTTATTGTCCAAAATAAGGCATTCAAAATCCTCAAAATCCTGATTCTTGATGCTTCTAAGCGTATCCAAAATATATTCGGAGCCGTTTCTCTCAGGCACTATAACTGACACTTTAGGCTTAGCCATATTATCCTCTATTTTTGTACTGGTTTAATAGTTTATTGGCTTCCAAAACCTTTAAATACGCTATTTTACATATTATATAACCTATAATCTATGCTCAATCAATAAAAGGTCTTGGCAATGAATAACTTTATGGATGAAGTAAATAAATGGCCTGTGGTTATACTCTGTGGCGGGAAAGGCACTCGTTTGCGCGAGGAGACTGAGTTTAAGCCAAAACCCATGGTGGAAGTGGGGGGCCAGCCAATCCTTGTTCACATAATGAAGATTTATGCCAAATACGGCCAAAAACGCTTTATTTTGGCCCTGGGCTATAAAGGGGAGTTGATAAAGGAATATTTCCATTCCCGGGACATATTGGATCACGACATAACCCTCAATCTTGCAGACCGCTCACAGGACAAAATACACACAAACCCCTCAAGGAAATTTGACTGGGAGGTAACGTTTGCCGACACCGGCCTTGAGGCATCAACAGGCGCGCGCATAAAAAAAGTTGAAAAATATATTGACACCGACAATTTCTTTGTAACCTATGGTGACGGGCTTGCCGACATTGACATCTCATCCCTTGCCAAATTCCATATTGAGCAAAAAACCATTGCCACTCTCTCGGGTGTGCGCCCGCCCTCAAGGTTCGGGCTTTTGGAAATTGATGATACAAAAGTAAAAAAATTCAGGGAAAAGCCATTGATTGAAGAGTATGTAAATGGAGGTTTTTATGTATTTCACAAAAATGTCCTCTCCCGCCTCTCAGCTGACGATTCCTGCAGCCTTGAAAAAGAGCCGCTTTCAAAGCTTGCGCTTGACGGCGAGCTTTCAATTTACAAGCACAACAGCTTCTGGCATATGATGGACAATTACAAAGATTATTTGGATCTGAACAAAATGTGGGACAGCGGAAAGGCGAAATGGAAGGTGTAGAATTGTCTGATTTTTCCGAATTTTTTAATGGCAAGAAAGTTTTGGTTACCGGGCATACCGGGTTTAAGGGAAGCTGGCTTTGCATGATGCTGGATATTTTCGGGGCAAAAATTTTCGGCTATGCCCTGGAGCCGAATACTGAGCCTGATTTGTATTCTGCTTTGAAATTAAGGAAAAAGCTAAGCAAGGAAAAAATTGCAGATATTGGGAATTATGGAGAAGTAAGGAAATTTTTTGAAGAAACTAAGCCCGAAATTGTAATTCATCTCGCTGCGCAGCCGCTTGTAAGGGACAGCTATGACGACCCTCTCTATACTTATGAAACAAATGTAATCGGCACTGCCAATGTTTTGCAGGCTGTAAAAGAAGTCGGCGGTGTTGAGGCGGCAGTTATTATTACAACCGACAAAGTTTATGAGGATAAGGAAAAGGACGGGGGCTATAAAGAAAATGACGAGCTTGGAGGGCATGAGCCATACAGCGCATCAAAAGTGTGCGCAGAATTTGTAACCAAATCATATATTCGCTCATTTTTTAATTTAGAAAAAAACCCAAATGCTCCAAGAGTGGCAACCGCAAGGGCGGGAAATGTAATCGGGGGCGGAGACTGGTCAAAAGACAGGCTTGTGCCAGATATTATAAAAGCAAAGCAAAAAGGCAAGAAGCTGAGGTTGAGAAATCCTGATGCCATACGCCCCTGGCAGCATGTTTTAGAGCCAAATTTTGGATATTTGCTGCTTGCAAAAGCATTGTATGAGAAAAAGAAAAATATTTCTGCAACCTATAATTTTGCTTCTGAAGAAAAGAATTTTGTTACTGTAAAAGAAATTGCACAAAAATCAGGGGCAGAATTTGAAATCCTGCCTGATGAAAAAAAACACGAGGCTAAGATGCTGAAATTAGATGCAAGCAAAGCAAAAGAGGAGCTTGGCTGGGCGCCTAAAATTGGAATCGAAAAAGCGCTTGAGATGACTTTTGAATGGTATGATAAGTATTATTCAAAAAATGCAGATATGGCTGAATTTACCCAGGGGCAGATTAATAATTATTTTGAAAAGTAAGAAGAAATTGTGTTAATTACATAGTTCAATTCTTTTTCTCTTAAATGCTGGTGTATTCCAATATAAAATGCTTTTTTGTTCAAATTTGCAGCAACAGGGTATTTTGATTCTATTTTTCCAAACATTTTCTCATACACCGGCTGGTTTATGAGGGGAAGCAATTGCCTTGTTTCAATCCCCCTTTCTTCCAAATACAATGTCAATTTATCCCTGTCCACCTCTCCTTTGCAAACAATGGGGTAAAACATAAACACATGCTCCCTGTCCGGAGGGGTTGTTGGCAATTGCAAATATTTATCCAATTTTTCCAATCCATTAGTAAGCATTTTCGCATTTTCCTTTCTTTTTTTCAAAATTTCCTCTCTTCTCTCAAATTGCGCATGGGCCAGCGCCCCTTCAAATTCAGTAACCCTGAAAGAATAGCCCAATCTCACAAATTTGAACCTTCTTCCCATAACTGTTTGCAATTCCTCTTTTTTCAAATTATCATCATCATCTATTGACAAATAAATAGAATCCCTTCCATGGTTGCACAAGCTTCTCATCATTACAGCCAATTCCTCGTCATTTGTAATATTAACTCCCCCGACACCGCTCACCAAAATATGCGCAACATAGGTGGAAAAGCATCCCACATCCCCAAAACAGCCGACCGGCTTTCCTTTGTATTTTGCAAACATTGTTTCGCAAGAATCTTCAATCACTTTCAAATTATTTTTTATTGCAAATTCCAGTATTGCATCCATATCACAGGGCAAGCCCGCAATATGCACCGGTATTATTGCCCTTGTTTTTTCAGTAAAATGCTTTTCCAACTCCTTTGGATTCATGTTGTATGTTTCTGGCTCCACATCCACAAAAACAGGCTTCAAATTATTCATTATCACAACATTTGAAGTGGCAATAAAAGTAATCGCAGGCACCAGTACTTCATCCCCGTCTTTCCATCCATATTTTTCTTTTAATGCGGCAATCGCAACCCTTAATGCAGATGTGCCGCTGTTGCTCATAATTCCGTATCTGCACCCGTGCGCCTCTGCAAACTCTTTTTCAAATTTTTTGGTAAAAGGGCCGTATGAAATTCTTTTTGTTTCCAGTACTTTATTCACATACTCTCTTTCCTTTTCCCCCAAATCCGCAAATCCAACCGGCACTTGAACTTTTTCTTCCATAAAAATTACCTTTTTCCAATACCTCAATATCCAATCCCGCCGCTTACTCGCAACGCCTGCCTATTTCCCCACAACCTCCCCTTTATTTTCCATATACCATTCAATAGTTTTTTTCAACCCTTCATTAAATTTCACTTTTGCCTCAAAACCAAATAATTTTTTTGCCTTGGAAGAATCAAATAATCTCCTCGGCTGCCCGTTTGGCTTGCTCGTATCCCATTTAATCTCTCCCTCATAACCAATTTCTTTTGAGACAATTTCAGCCAATTTTTTAATTGAAATTTCCTCTCCGCTTCCAATATTTACCGCTTCCCCGCTTTCCAATTTTTCTGCAGCCATCACAATTGCCCTTGCAGCATCATCAACATATAAAAATTCCCTTGTAGGGCTTCCATCCCCCCACAACACAACCTCTCCCTTCCCCTCTTCTTTTGCCTTGTCAAATTTATACACCATTGCCCCGATTACATGCGAATCCTTGTCATTAAAATGATCTCCAGGCCCGTACAAATTTACTTGCAATAAATACACACCATCAAATCCATACTGCTCCCTATATGCCTGCAATTGCACCAGCATCATCTTTTTTGCCATTCCGTAAGGGGCATTAGTTTCTTCAGGATACCCATCCCAAAGCATTTCCTCTTTTGTCGGAGTTTTTACAATTTTCGGGTATGCACAAACCGAGCCGATTCCAACAAATTTTTTCACTTTTGCCAAATAAGAATAATGCACTATCAAATTATTCATCATCGCATTTTCATAATAAACGCTTCCGGGATTTTTCCTGTTATATTCAATCCCGCCCACTCTTGCAGCCGCATGTATAACAACATCTGGCTTATATTTTTCAAAAAGCTTTTTCACATCCCCCTCTTTTACCAAATTATACTCCTTCCTCTTCGGAGCAATTATCTCTTTCGCCCCCTTGTTCTCCAGCATTTTAATTAAGGGTTTTCCCAAAAATCCGTGCCCGCCTGTTACCAATATTGTTTTATCTTTCAAATCCATTTCCACCACAAACACAAAAATTTATTCCAAGCCCGCATCGCACCCGATTCAAAATCTTTCAAATCTGTTCCAACCACAAACACAGCAAATCTATACTGCAAATCCGCACTCGCCGCATCATTATGCTTAATCCAGTCCTTCCAATCCTTCGGCTTTCATATCAGCATCAAGCATTATTTTTGCCAATTCCTTGAATTTCACTTTTGACTCCCATCCAAGCACTTTTTTTGCCTTCCCCGCATCCCCGATTAAATTTTCCACTTCAGCAGGGCGATAATACTTTTTGTCAATTTTCACATATTTCTCCCAATCCATTCCCGCAAGCCCAAAGCATTCTTGCACAAACTCTTTTACTGAATGATTTTCCCCTGTTGCAAGTACAAACTCTTCCGCCTTTTTATGCTGCATTATTCTATACATTCCTTCAACATATTCGGGCGCATAGCCCCAGTCTCGTTTTGCATCCAAATTTCCCAAATACAAACATTTGTCTTTTCCCGCCTTTATTCTTGCAACCCCCCGAGTTATTTTTCGGGTAACAAATGTCTCACCCCTCCTCGGGGATTCGTGGTTGAATAATATTCCGTTTGATGCAAATATATCATATGCTTCGCGATAATTTACAGTAAGGTAAAATGCATATGCTTTTGCGCATGCATAAGGCGAGCGGGGGTGGAACTGAGTTTCCTCATTTTGCGGCGCGGGCGCAGAGCCGTATAATTCAGAAGAAGATGCCTGGTAAAATTTCACTTTCTTTTTCATCCTCCTAACAGCTTCCAATATTCTGACAGTGCCCAACCCCGTAACATTTCCAGTATATTCTGGTATATCAAACGAAACCCGCACATGAGATTGCGCGCCCAGATGATATACTTCATCTGGCTGGCTCTGCTCCATTACTTTCCATACAGAAGAGCTGTCATCCAAATCAGCATAATGCAAAAACAATCTTGCCCCTTTTTCATGCGGATCCTGGAATATATGGTCTATTCTTGAGGTGTTAAATGTAGAAGCCCTTCTTATGATGCCATGCACTTCATACCCTTTTCCCAGCAACAGCTCTGCAAGATATGAGCCGTCCTGGCCTGTTATTCCTGTAATTAAAGCCTTTTTCATAGCTCTAAATTAGGCTATTTACAAATTAAAAGGGTTTTTACCTGCTTTTCCCAACCTTCTCCTCGATTTCCCTGAATATCTCTTTAAACCTCTTCTGATAGGTATGCTCTTTCAAACATCTCTTCTTCCCCGCATCTGCAATCCTCTTCCTTTCCCCCTCATTTTCAATATAATATTCTGCTTTTTTTGCCAAATCTTCCAAATCCTTATACATAACAATCTCTTTCCCTTCTTCAAAATAATCCCCCAATTCCTCAACATGCCCAGCCAGCTGAAACCCCCCGCATGCCGCAACTTCAAAAAACCTTGATTTCATCTGCCTTGGGGCAAAAAGAATTGAAGAATCTGCAGGGCTTATCATAATTTTTGCATTTGCAAAAACATCTACCATTTGCTGGTGTTCCACTCTTCCCCCTTCCCATCCAGAGCCAAACGCTTTCACATCCAGCCCTCTCCCCCTCAATAATTCAACAATCTTCCCCCTTCCTCCGTATTTCTGGCCTACAAACCCAATATCAACATCTTTTCCAAACTCCCCCTTCACCCCAAACCTCGGCTCATAAACTCCCCATTGCGTATGTATTACATTCCCATACCCCAGCTCCTGGTATTTCCCCACCGCTTCCTTGTCTGTTGTGGTGCAAAAATTAAACGCCCCTGCCCAATAATTTGTAAATGATGCAAACCTCCACTGGTCATCTGCAAACCAATTCATTGTAATTGCAGGGCTTTCCTCGCTTATTTTTCTAATAACATTTCTGTCAAAATCATCCACCATCAGGGAAAATATCATCAAATCATATTCCCCTTCCTTTGCAACCTTTTCCAAATATTTATGCATCTCCCCCTTTCCATTCTTCCTTTTATATTTCCTAAAATCAAAAACATCGCATTTTACAATATCTTTTATTGCGGGATAAATGTTAGCATATTCATAAGAATCTCCCCATTCCTCTCTCCCGTATTCATGCCTGTTTAAGCAAAACAGCACTTTCTTTATTTTCTCCGGCTTTTCCACCCTCACTTTCGGAGGATTTATTTTCGCAACTCCCGCCCCCTTCCTCAGATTAAACAATGCATCATAACCCAAATACCTTGCCCCTTTTGCATAATGCTTCACACTTCTAACAATTTCCATCATCAAATTTCCACCATTTTTTTGAAATTTTCAATAAACCAATCAATCTTAAACTGCCTGCTTTTCTTCCCATTCAAATATTCCTCAATCTCATCCAAATATTTTTCAAATTCCCCCTCTCGAATCCCGCTTATTTCATCATACATTTCCTTAATTCCATTAAATTTCCTCATATCAATAAAACATTTTTTCGGAACATATTTTTCAATATTGCTTGCACCCAAATAAACCGGCACACACCCTGCAAAAAACGCATCAAATATTTTTTCAGTAACATAGCCCTTCACATTTTGCTGGTTTTCAAAGCAAACACAGAATTTATACCCACTCATCACTTCCTTCTTATTCCTCACTCCCCCCCTGTAAGAAGAATACATTAAATTTTTCCACATTTTCAAATTCAATTTATGCATCAACTTTCCAATATTATTCACTCCAATATTTTCCAATAAATTTGAATGAATTACAGGCAAATCCCACCTCTGCCCATACAAATCAAAATCTTTTGGATGCTCTCTTTCCATCCATTTCACAGCTTCCCTTCTTTTTGTATACAATTGCTGGGGGTGCGAAGAATATTTGTTTGCAGTTATCATGCAAAGCAATTTTCTTTTTCCAAATTCCCTTTTTTCAATTTTAATCCTTTCCCCCTCTTTATACGGAATTGTAAAATTCCCCTTCAAATATTTCTTCCCGTCAACAAATCCATCATTCCAAGTCATAATCTTCCTAAACCCTTCATGCCTCCCCTTTTCATAATTATCCTTTCTTGTTGCAGGCGGCTCATACAAAATTGCATACAAATTATTTTTTCCCGCCTTCTTTGCCCTCTCAAAATAGTCCTTCTCCTCCGGCTTTTTTGGCATATCAAAAAACACAAATGCCTTCGCTTCTTCAAAATTTTCAGCCAAATCCGCAGTTTTTATTTCAACTCCTTTCTTTTCCAGCTCTTTTTTCAATTCATATGCAGGCCTGAGCGTATCATCCCTGTTAAGAAATTTATTTTTCAAATTAAACATTTCATTGTTGGCATACTCCCCTCCCCTGCAAAACAAAATTTCCTTCATTTTCTACATCTCCGCATTCTTGCCTACACTATCTCCTCCAATTTCTTTATTATAAATTCTGCCCCATCAAATTCAGCCCCCTTCCAATCCCATTTCCCTCTTTCCTCCCATTTTTCAAGAAACTCTTCCATCTTTTCAAGGGGTATATTCCAGCCCCACCCATTCCTCACCATTCCTTCTGCAATATCTTTGCTTTCCACAAACCCCTCTCTTTCACATACTAATGAGGGCACTCCTGCCTGCACAGCTTCGCTGCATGCCCCATATGCTGCTTTTGCAAGCACAACATCTGCCCCTTTAATATAATTCTGCCCGTCAATTTCTTTTTCCGGAACAGGCAACGCTTTTTCCCACCCTTTTGGCAATTTTGGCAAACCAAATTTTCCAACCGATTTTCCGAATGCAAATTTCGCAATTTTATTTTTACCACTCTTCACCATCCCTCCATCTGTCATCTCTCTCACCAAAAAAGGGGTATTTATTTTATTTGGCAATTCTTCACACTTCCCGCTTAAAGGCAAAATAAAAGAAGCATCAGCCAATTCATACCCCCTGTCCAGAAAATTATGCAATTCTTCCCATTTCTTCCACAAATCTTTGCAAATAACCTTCCATGTAAAATTTGAAACAGCAAAACATTTCACGCCGGCTTTTTCAGCCGCATAAATTCCTTCCACCCCAATATCACTCAACACAACATCTGCATTTATTTTTTTCAAAAATTCAGCTTCTTCCCTAATTTTCTTTTCCGCACCCCCCAACCATTTGTTTACACTCGTTTTGCTTTCTTCTTTATTCACCCCAATACCCTCAGCCGCAAATCCTATTCCCTCTTTACATTCCATTACAATTACATTTTTCCTTCCCTGCGCCAGCTTTTTGCAAACATCAGCAACACTCTTTCCAACCCTCCAATAAACCCCCCCCTCCTTGTTTTCATCTGCCCATTTTCTGACAAGTGCCGCATCCCTTGTAACATGCCCCCAGCCAAACCCGTCCGAATAAAATATTAAATTTTTCATATCCTGCCCCACCCTTCAGTATTTATTAACCATTATACATATTTTTACCATGCAAAAGCCCTTAAGAATAGTTCAGGCAGTGCATGCCTTCCCTCCCGCAATAGGGGGAATAGAAACCCATGCCTTCCAGCTCAGCTCTGCTCTTTCCTCACTCGGGCAAAAACTCATTATCCACACCACTCATTTCAAAAATTCAAAATTATCTGATAATGGATTAAAGCAAAAAGGAATAAAAGTAAAAAGGCATTTTTCATTTTCTTTTCCAGGCTTCTCTTCTGTAAAATTTATCCCCTTCCTCTGCTTCCACCTCCTCTTCGAGCGCGCAAATATCTACCACTCCCACGGCTTCGGCTCTCCAATACCCATCATCACTTCCATTATTTCATTTATAAAAAGAAAAAAATTCTTTTGGACAATCCACGGCATGCCTAAATTTTCAGGAATAAAGCAATTATTTGTAATTTTCTATTCATTTTTCGCCCTCATCCCCTACTTCCTCTCCCGCAAAATAATATGTGTTTCAGAAAATGCAAAAAAATCATTGCCAAAAAAATTCCAAAAAAAGGCAATCGTAATTCCAAACGGCATTTCCGCCCAATTCCTTTCCCACTCCCCCTCAAAAACAATTCCCTCCGCCCCCGGCAAATTTGCCGCCCACCCGCCCTCCCGCGGGGCAGAGAAGGGAAAGTTTGTTATTCTGTATGTGGGGAGGCTTGATTCAAGCAAAGGAATTTGGGTGCTTGCAAACGCATTTTCAGAATTTTACAAAAAGCATCCAAACACCATTCTCAAATTCGTCGGCCCTGACGAGGGCAACAGGAAAAAACTGCAGCAATTTGCACGCAAGCGTTCTCTCCCGATACAATTTTCAACCGAACCTCCGGAAAACATGCCTTCCCTCTACTCTTCCTCTTCAGTGTGCGTTCTTCCCAGCTTTTACGAAGGCTTTGGCTTGTCTGTATTTGAATCCTGGGCATGCTCCACTCCGGCAATTTCCACTCCTGTAGGCGCCATTCCCGAATTCTTTTCTTCAGCATTTAAAAAAGAATACAAAAAATTCCTTTTTTCAGGCATCAACTCCCTGCTCCACCGCCTGGAATTTATCTATTCTTTAGATTCCCGCATACTTTCCGCCTACACTTCAAAGGCAAAAAAAGCGCTTTCCTCTTACCAATGGCCTATTATAGCCAAAAAAACCCTTGAAACCTACCGCTCCTGACAAGCACAATAAATAAAAAATACAATTCCGAAGTATATATTGCAATTATTTGTTTTGGTGTGTTTATGGAAATTTTAATTACAGGCGGAGCAGGATTTATCGGCTCAAACATCGCCGAGCATTTGCTCAAACAAGGGCATTCTGTTAGTGTAATAGACAATTTGCATACCGGCAGCCCTGACAACCTCAAAGGATTAAGTGTAAAATTTCATAAGGCAAATGTAGGGGAAATAAACAAGCTTGACATTCCCCCACCCAAAATAATTTTCCATGAAGGAATTTATTCCTCCTCCCCGATGTACATGCAAAACCCCCACCTTATGCCGACAATAATAGACGAATTTCTCACCCTTTTAGAATATGCCCGCAAGCATGATTCAAAAATAATATTTGCAGCCACTTCTTCTTTATACAACGGAATTCAGCCCCCCCACAAAGAAGATATTATTCCAAAAGTAACAGATTATTACACAGAAGGGAGGGTTGCAATGGAACGCTTAGCCCGATTGCACAACGCCCTTTACGGGCAAAAAACAGTTGGTTTGCGCTATTTTTCAGTATACGGCCCGCGCGAAAAAAGCAAAAAACAGTATGCGAATTTAGTATCCCAATTTCTTTGGGAAATGCAAAAAAACACCCCCCCTGTCATATACGGGGACGGCTCCCAAACAAGGGATTTTACTTATGTTGAAGATGTTGTAAAGGCAAATATGCTTGCAATGGAAAAAAATATTTCATTCGGCATCTACAATGTAGGCACAGGAAAATCCTATTCCCTCAACAAATTAATTGAAATACTCAACCGTAAGCTCAGCACTTCAATAAAGCCAAAATATGTTGAAAACAAAATTAAAAATTATGTGCAAGACACATTGGCAGACACTTCCAAGGCAAAAAAAGAATTAGGGTTTGAGGCAAAAATTTCTTTAGAAGAAGGAATTGAAAAACTACTCAAAAAATAGATTAATGCCTGCTTCCGATTTTTTGTATAACTCTTGCCGCAATCTCATTTCCTATTTTTGCAGCCTCCACTTCGTTTTTTCCATTAAGAAGCGCCCACAACACCCCACCTGCATAAGCATCTCCCGCTCCGGTAGTGTCCACAACATTTTCCACTTTTATTGCAGCCACATTTCCAATTTCTTTTCCCCTAACAAAAACTTTTGAGCCATTTTTTCCTTTTTTCAAAAATACAATATTCGCAAGCTTCCCCACACCCTCTTCATTTTCTTCAACAGCTTTCATTTCATCTTCATTTAAAAACAAAATATCTGCCACCCCGCAAACCTTCCCCATTTTTTCCTTTTTTTCTTCAAGCATTTTCGGGGATTCCAAAGATATCGCAATTTTTGCCCCGCCTTTTTTGCATCTTTTTGCATATTCCCATGCGCTTTTTGAAATTCCCCCATTGCATAGCAAAGTTATGCTTGTGCAAAAAAACATGGCGCATGCCGGCAGCCTGCCAACATCTAATTCCTCATTTCCGGCGCCCAAATAAACCGCAAAAGTGCGCTCCTTCTCAAGGGTGATAAGTGCCAATATCCTGCCTGTGGCAAATTTCCTGTCATATTCAAGCAGGCTATAGATGCCCCTGCTCTCAAGATTTTTTTCAAT
Source organism: Microcaldota archaeon (assembly GCA_043810635.1). GTDB lineage: Archaea > Micrarchaeota > Micrarchaeia > Anstonellales > Anstonellaceae > 1-14-0-10-45-29. Next base: position 37,864 of record JBDRNY010000068.1, read on the forward strand.
ATTTTCCCCTGCGCCATCTTTTGCTATCTTTCCGGCATATGCCGCCCCCTCCCCTCCAAGCAAAGCATAGTTCTCAAGCATATTTCTTGCATTGTCGCCCGGATACTCATAAATTAGCTTTTCTTTTAGCTCTTCCTCAATTTTTGCCAGATTTGCATCATCCAAATAATTGCTTGAGCCTTTTTTCAGCCCAAATTTTTGCAAGAAGCTATCATCCACCTTTGCAAACCTGTCCATAAGCGGGGTGCCAAGCCCGAGTATTTTAATATTATCCATGGCATAATATATCATAACCAGCTTATATTAATGTTTGATTTTAAGGCAAAAAAAAAAAATTTATGTGTTATGTGATTTTATGAGCAAAGTGAAAAACTCCTCCCTTGCAAAACAAGGCAAAATAGAGCTTGACTGGGCAGAGAAAAACATGCCAGTGCTAAAAATAATCCGAGAGCGCTTTGAGAAAGAAAAGCCGCTTAAAGGATTAACTGTCGGACTCGCGCTTCATTTGGAAAAAAAAACTGGCATTTTGCTCAAAACTCTTGTTTCCGGTGGCGCAAAAGTATATGGCTCCTCCTGCAACCCAAACACAACCGACGACAGCGTGGCTGCCGCTCTTGCAGAATATGATAAAAATAATTTGCATGTATTTGCCTGGAGCGGGCAAACAACCGAGGAATATTATTGGTGCATAGATAAAGTGCTTGATGCAAATCCAGACATTGTAATTGATGATGGCAATGATTTGACAATGAGAATTCATGAAAAGCGCCCCGAACTTTTGAAAAAAATGATTGGAGGGTGCGAGGAAACAACTACGGGCATTGTGCGCTTAAATGCAATGCAAAAAGAAGGCAAGCTTCTCTTGCCAATAATGGATGTAAATGACGCACATTCCAAATATTTGCTTGACAACCAGTTCGGCACCGCCCAAAGCGTAACAGACGCATTAGTGCGCGGTTTGAATATTTTATTGGCAGGAAAAACAGTAGTTGTATATGGCTATGGCTGGTGCGGAAGGGGAATTGCTTCCCGCATGCGAGGCCTTGGGGCAAATGTTGTAGTTGTAGAAGTTGAAGGCACTCTAGGCCCACACGAACCCGGCCAAAACCGAGCTATTTGCGCACTTTATGAGGGCTTTAATGTAATGGGGCATTCAGCTGCCGCGCGCATTGGCGACATATTCATAACCGCAACAGGAAACAAAAACATTATTCGTAAAGAGCATTTTGAACTTATGAAAGACGGCGCAATTTTATGCAATTCCGGGCATTTTGACATTGAAATAGACAAACCCGCGCTTGAGAAAATGAGCTCAGGCAAAAAAACAATCAAAGACAATGTTGAGGAATACGAACTTAAGAATGGCAAGTCTATTTTGCTTTTGTCGGAAGGGAGGCTTGTAAATCTCGCGCGCCCTATGGGCCAGGGCCACCCGATTGAAATAATGGACGGCTCATTTGCAGTGCAGGCATTAAGCGTGGAATATTTGGCAAAAAACAAAGGCAAGCTCTCCCCCGGAGTAATAAAAGTGCCTGAAAAAATTGACGGGGAAGTGGCAACCCTTTTGCTAAAAACCCAGGGAATTTCGCTTGACAAACCGACAGAAGAGCAAATAAAGTATGCGGGAGAGTGGAAAGAGGGAACATAATTTTGAGGTTGATAATATGAGCTATTTATTCACATCTGAATCCATAACCGAGGGCCATCCTGACAAAATATGCGACTTAATTTCAGATGCTATTTTGGACGATTTAATTTCCCAAGACAAGCAGGCTCATGTTGCAATAGAAACCCTTGTATCTACCGGGCTTATTGTGGTGCTTGGGGAGGTAAATACAACCGGCTATGCAGATATCAGGAAAATTGTGAAAAAAACAATTAAGGAAATCGGCTATACCAAGCCAGAATACCAATTTTCCTACCAATCTTCAGGAGTGCTTGTGGGCATACACGCCCAATCCGCAGATATTGCAATGGGGGTAAAGGAAGAAAATTTGGAAGAAATAGGCGCAGGAGACCAGGGAATAATGTTTGGCTATGCATCAGATGAAACTCCTGAATTAATGCCTTTGCCGATTTTGCTTTCAAATAAATTAGCCCAAAAAATAACTGAAATACGCAAATCAGGAACACTTTCCTATCTCCGCCCTGACGGAAAAGTGCAAATCACAATAGAATATTCTGATGAGCACCTCCCCCAAAAAGCAACTACTGTTGTAATTGCCCAGCAGCATGATGAACAAACAAAAGAAGGCAAAGAAGTAAATTCTGAATTGATAGCAAAAGACCTTATCCGCCTTGCAATCAAACCCACACTCAACAAATATTTCACTCCAGATACAAAAGTAATTGTAAACGGCACAGGAAGGTTTGTAATAGGAGGGCCTGCATCAGATACCGGCGTAACCGGAAGAAAAATAATTGCAGACACATATGGAGGCATGGCACCCCACGGAGGAGGTTGTTTCAGCGGAAAAGATGCGACAAAAGTTGACCGCTCAGCTTCTTACATGGCGCGCTATATTGCAAAAAATATTGTTGCATCAGGCATTGCAAAAAGATGCACAGTGCAATTAGGATATGTAATCGGAAAATCCGAGCCTGTTTCAGTATGGGTAAACACCCACAACACAGGCAAAATAAGCAATGGCAAGCTTCTTGAATTAATAAAAAAGCATTTCCACCTTAAACCCGGGCAAATTATCCAGGATTTGGATTTGCGCCGCCCAATATTTAAAAAAACAGCCTGCTACGGCCACTTCGGCCGCGAGCTTCCTGAATTTACATGGGAAAAAACCGACAAAGCGCCTCTTTTGAAGAAGGATGCGGGTTTATAATTCTCAAATATATGGCATAAAATATGCCGCCTAAATATTGGCAAGACCAGGGCCAGCAGACGGAATATCCAAGCTCAAAAATTGCTGATGAGCATGCAAATATAGCCGAAGCTGTAAGAATTGCCGAAATTGTCAAAATCAATTTTTCAAAGCTTGAAAATGCAACAACCCCTCAGGAAGCAGAAAAATATTTTGGGTGGATAAATTACGGATTAAATGAAATTTCAAAATTAATAAAAGACAGCTCTCAGCTTAAAATTCTAAAACAAATAACTCTCTCTTCAATTGAATTTTCAGAAAAAAAGCTTTTTTTCCTTAGAAACCTGCTTTTATGCGATTTAACATCTTCTTATATAAAAGAGAATAATTTTGAAAAAGCACACCAAACATCCCAAGCCCTCAGAAAAAGAATCGAAACTTCGCCAACTTATTTAAAAAAACAAATTAAATTCTCACGCCAGCTTGAATACAATTTGCGAAACCACATGCTTGCAGCAAAAGAGGGAAAATCAGACCCATTTTCCAACCTTCTTGAATTTGACAACAAATTTCTCCACACAAAAGCATACAAACCAAAAGCAAAACCCACCGGAATTCCGCTATATGACGCATTGCAGCTCAAAAAACAAATCCTCCTCACCCAGAAAAAATCCCCGCAATCCCTTCCTGAATTCTATTCTTTGCAAATAAACTCAATAAAAAAAGAAAAAAAGCAAATTCAAAAGCTTGCATCAAAAATAGACGGCACGCAGGAATATTTTTCCATATATGGCAAATATATGAAAAAAGCGGAGGAAATGCTTGCGCTTTTCAAAAAAGGAGAACTTTATACTGACGCAGCCCACTCTTTTCTTCAAACATATCTTGATGCCGCAAGAATTTCTCTTTTTACAAATTTAGATTTAATTCTTGCCAATGAAATGAAAATTTACACTGAAAATCACGCCAAGCCCCGGCTTGAAAGCCATTATGACAACCAAAATCCGAAGTTGGTGTATATCGGAGACGCGCTATTAAAGAAAAAAACATTCACCCCAAAATTTATTCACGATTTTTATGACTGGAAATGCAAATCCCTCGTCCAATCCATCCTTTTATTGGAAGAAGCGCTTGACCCCGGCTCTCAGGAAGGGGAAACAGTCAAAAATTCTGACACATACAAGCGAATGTCCAGCCATCTCGCGCCCCTAAAAGCAAATAAAAGAAAAGCAAATTTATTTCAAATTGTTGGCAGAATTGAAGAGCTTCAAGCCGAGCAAAATTATTTATTTGCCAAGCTGGAAGAAAAGAAAGCCTATGACAGGCTTCCATCCTCTGAAAAATTCTGGCATAATGTTTCCACATATGCAAAATTAGCTCCAGATATTACAGCACTTGCCCTCCCCTATCTTCTCAGGCGCTTTCCAGGAGGCTCTTTTGCAGGAAATATTGTTTCCCGCGGCTGGTTTACTTTTCGCGCGCTTGAATATATGCAACAAACCGGAAGCCTTTCAGGAGGAGCGGTATTTCTCGGCGCTCTTTGGCTCAGGCCTTTTTCATCATTAGTTGCAGGAAGAGGTGCATTTGCAACCTGGTTCCGCCCCGCACTCCAAACTGCAGGCACCGCCTCTGCTGCAAAGCTTGCTTTTGATTTGGGCTACGGGGTTGTTGCCTCCTCTTCAAATTTGATTGAAATGGGCTTTTCCCATGAAGAGCTTGCCGCACTTTTGCAAAACAGCATATTTATTGCCGCAGGAGTGCATGGGGCAAAAACAGGGATAAAAGCAGAAGAATTGGCAGCAGCATCAAGAATAATCCCACAGATAATTCCACAGCCTGAGTTTGTCTTGGGTTCGTTTCCATTTCCGGGAAGTATCAAATTTGGTAGAAAGGCAACAGATGCTTATTCTAAGAAGATAGAATCGGGGGCGATTTTTGACAAAACCGAAAGTGGCAGAACAGGCACAGGAAAAAATATTGCCTATGACGCAAAAGGAAGTATTCGTGGCGCGTCGAGGACAATCTATTTGGGCAGAAGAGGTTTTGCAAAAGAAATTGACGGGGAGTTAAAATTTCAAAACCTTGCAGATGATGGGGTTTTGATTATCCATGCTAATAACAAAACTGCCTCAAGAACAAATATTGCAGGAAAAACTGCCCCGCTAGGGAAGGGAGACGTGCTTTATTATGGCAAAGATGGCGGCAGGGTGCGGTATGAATTTGACGGAACTCAATTTATCAAAACAAATGTTTTTGGAGGCAAAATCCATTTGTTTGGAAGGGAGGGCAACCCGCGGGCAAGCGCAATAAAAATGGAAAATGGTTCATTTATTTTTGTAGACCATTCTGCATTTGGCACCGAAGTTCTGCATAGCAATGGGGGGAAAACCTATCTTCGCCAGGATTTGAGGCAGGTTGTTGAAGTAAAGGAAGGAGATATATTTACAATAGGCGGAAATACGTCTGAAAGATATATATTTACAAATAGAAAATTTGTCTCTTATGCTGAATGGCAGAGGCAACAGGAAGCAAGCGGGCAAAGGCAGCAGTACAGGCAAGAGCGCTCTCCGGGCAGAAAGCACAGGTGGGAGGATTCTTCAGAGCCAGACTTATACAAACTTTTGGAAGTTTCCCGAGATGCAACTATGGAGCAAATAAATGGAGCATATAAAAAACAGTCAAAAAACTATCACCCAGACACAAAAACACCATTTGATCCTGTCTTTAGGGAAAATAGGATGAAAGACTTAAATATTTCAAAAGAAGTTCTTACAGACCCTGTTATGAGGCTCGATTATGATGCATGGTACACAAACCATGCCAGAAACCGATAACTGATGATAACCATGCCCTCCTCTTTTGCGAAAAAAGTCTGGAAAGCCTGCTCTCTTATTCCAAAAGGAAAAATATCCACCTACTCTTCCATTGCCCGCGCAATAGGAAAGCCAAACGCTTCCCGCGCAATTGGAAATGCATTAAACAAATCCCCCGGCATGCCAAAATGCCCGTGCCACCGAGTAGTAAAATCAAATGGCTCAATTGGTGGATTTGCAAAAGGAAAAAGAAAGAAAATTGAATTATTGAAAAAAGAGGGAATTAAGATAAGAAATTCAAAAATAATCAATTTAAAAAATATCCTCTACCACTTTTAATAGGTAAGAAATATGTCTGCAAAAGACACAACATCCCTTGATGAAAAAGGAAGAATAGTAATACCCCAATCCATACGCGGCATTTTGAATATAAAAACAGGAGAAAAGCTCCTTGTTTCATACAATAAAAAAACAGGCGCAATAATAATCGAGCCTGCCCATGAAAAAAAGCTTCTTTTTCTTGAAATTGC
>JBDRNY010000069.1:0-5286 GCA_043810635.1 Microcaldota archaeon
GAAATTCCAGTTCCTCAAACCTGTTGACAAACTTTCGGATTTGCATGATTATCTTTTAAATCCGAATGTTTATATAACTACCCTTGCCGGTTTCGTCTAGGAGCAGCCGCTGGTTTCCCCGCAATCTATGCATACTGTGCAACTTCCGTTTCTTTTTACTTTCATGGAGCCGCAGGAGCCGCATGGATCTCCGGTGTAGCCCATTGCTTTTGCCTCTTTTACTTTTTCTTTTTCATCTGGAATTGAATCAATATTTTTGGATTTTTGGGCGGAAGAAGATAGTTTTTCTTTTTTAGATTTGTTTTTTTCATCTTCTGTTAATTTTGACTGCACAGAATCCTGAAGCTCTTCAGTTGGTTTTACATGCACAAAGTCTGTGCGGTGGAGGTATTCATAGCCGAGCGCACGGAATATGTAATCTATTACAGAAGTGGAATTTTTGATTGCCTCATGCCCGCTGACAGGGCCGGCGGGCTCAAAGCGGGTGAATGTAAATGTGTCAACATATTCTTCCAATGGAATGCCGTATTGCAATCCTTTTGAAACTGATATTGCAAAGCAATTGAGCAATGCGCGGTAGCTTGCACCCTCTTTATACATGTCAATAAACAATTCACCTAATTTTCCATCTGGATATTCCCCTGTTTTTAAATATACTTTTGTGCCGCCTACGCGCGCTTCCTGCACAAAACCTCTTCTTCTTGTGGGAAGCTTTCTTCTTTGCAAAGTGGAAAGAAGCAACGGCCTGATTGCTTCCTCATCCATTGCTTTTTCTGCTTCTGCAGAAAGCTGGGAAAGGGCGTCTAATTCTTCTTCTTCATCCTTGTTTGTTGCATTTAATGGCTGGGAAAGCTTGGAGCCGTCGCGGTAAATCGCATTTGCTTTCAGCATATGCTTGTAAGAAAGCTCATATGCTTCCAATATATCATTAATTGTAGCTTCTTTTTGCATATTGATTGTTTTTGACATTGAACCTGAAATAAACGGCTGGACTGCTGCCATCATTCTTATATGTGCCTGGTATGGAATTGAGCGGGTGCCTCTTTGCCCGCATTTGGAAGCGCAGTCAAATATTGAATAATGCTCAATGCGGAGGTGGGGGGCGCCTTCAATTGTCATAGTGCCGCAAACATAATCATTTGCTTTTTCTATATCCTCTTTTGAAAATCCGAGGAATTTAAGCAAATCAAATTTTGGATTGCTTATATCAGAATCGCCTGCCCCGAGCATGCGCAGAAATTCCTCGCCCAATACATATTTGTTGAATGCAAATTTTATGTCAAACACTCCGGGCATCTGCCTTTCCACAATATCCACTTTTTCATCTGAAAACCCTTTTTCTTTCAATGCTTCCCGGTTTATTTTGGGGCAGCCTACCAAAGTGCCGCGCCCTTTGCAATATCTTTCAACTTCCCCTATCTGCTCTTTTGAATATCCGAGGCGGGCAAGCGCTTTTTTTACAGATTGGTTTACTATTTTGAAATAGCCTCCCCCCGCCAATTTTTTGAATTTTACAATTGCAAAATCCGGCTCTAATCCTGTTGTGTCGCAATCCATTAGCAAGCCTATTGTGCCTGTGGGGGCGACTACTGTTGCCTGTGCATTGCGAAATCCGTATTTTTCCCCTAATGAAATAGCATTATCCCATACATCCCGCGCTGCCTGCACTATATATTCTGCAACATAATTGGAATCTATTCCCATCGGAGTTATGCTTAAGGATTGAAATTCCTCTTTCTGGGAATTGTATGCCGCATGCCTGTGGTTGTGCATAACTCTTAGCATTGCATCTTTGTTTCTTTCATATGCTTCAAAAGACCCGAGCATTTGGGCCATTTCAGCAGAAGTTGCATAAGCCTGGCCTGTAAGAATTGAGGAAAGCGCGCCTGCCATTGCAAGAGCTTGGGGGCTGTCATATGGAATTCCTAATACCATTAATAATGTGCCGAGGTTTGCATAGCCAAGCCCGAGGGTGCGGTAGGTGTAGGAGCGCTGGGCAATTTGCTTTGAAGGGTAGCCTGCCATTAATACAGATATTTCCAATACAATTGTCCATAAGCGGATTGCATGCAAATATTCTTCTACTTTAAATTCTGCTTTCTTTTCATCCAAGAATTTTGACAAATTCAATGATGCCAAATTGCATGCAGTGTCGTCTAGAAACATGTATTCGGAGCAGTTGTGAACCAACAATCCATTGGCTACAAAATGATGAGTATTTTTCTCACTCAAGTCATATACTGGCTGCTCTCCCAGAAACTCCAGGCTCTCTAAACTGTCTTCTAGAGAATCTGCGTAGGTTGCGGTATGTTTGTTGAGTCTGGATAGCGACGAAGCTTTTGGACTGGTGGGCAGAAAACCGATTTTATTCTCAAACACAATGCGTGATTTGCAGCTGATGCGCAGGCTGTGCATCTGCTGAACAGCATAGTTTTGCATTCCGCCCCGCCCATCTGGAAGCAGACTGGTTTTGGTACCGATTGGTCGCCTGTTTCTGTAAAGCTTGGCTTTGATTCCGAAACCCAGCAAGAGAATCTGTACTTGCTCAAGCAAATCAACAGACGAGCTGTCCAAAGAAACATACTGGCTTTTCTCCCCGTAATCTGCCACTGTTCCATCGGCACTAAAGAGCCCGCGCAAGATGGACGCTACAGATTCTTGGTCCAGCTCAAAAACAGCAGATGTAAATGCCTTTGCAGTGCTTCCTTGGTTGAGGATGGCAAATTTTTTGGCCTCTTCTACCACAACTCGCGCGCTTGTTCCTATTCGTAGCGTTTGTTGGGGCTGGTTCACTTGAACAGGGTGGATTTCGTGGCCACTCAGAGCATTATCTGCCTTCCAGGCAGTCAGGTCTTGGGCAATCCCGTAAGCCATCTCTTCTGCTTGAGGCTCAAGAGTAACCATTGCAGTTTCCTGTTTGCCCATAAGGCACCCATCGCCTACAAGCAAACCTATGAATTCCGCGATTCGCCTGTCCAGCTTAGTGGTGCCGAAAACCGGCGGGGCAAGCACCAACACATCTTGTTTGGTAAGTTCTTTAGCAGGAACATCTCCTCTGTTCTTGGTCCATACTAGGTGGTCAGCTGTCAGCTTGAGACTAAAACCTGCCTTTGTGCGCAATAGATAGACTGGCTTGACACCGGTTTTGAAAGCGGGATTGATTGAATGAAGATGTCCATCCAAACCAACAATTCGGCTGCTTTGATTAGTCAATTGGTCAATGCGAACCAGCCCACTCTCAGTTGAAACTAAAGTATCGCCGCTAACGCACGGGTTGGATGCATTAATTTTTCCGTCTATGGGGCAGGTGTTCCATTCATTTATAATATCATCAAATTGTATGCCCGGGTCTGCGCAAGACCATGCTGCAGATGCGATTTGGTTCCATAATTTTCTTGCATTTACTTTTCTTGCAATTTTTCCGTCAGTGCGCCTTATCAAAGGCCATTCCTCGTCTTTTGCAACAGCATCCATAAATTTGTTTGAAATGCGCACAGTGTTGTTTGCATTTTGCCCGGATACTGTGTTGTATGCATCGCCTTCATAATGGGTGTCAAATATAGGAAGCATGAATTCTTTTTCCCCTTGCTGGGAAAGGGAGAGGGAGTGCAATATATAATTTAACGGCACATTTCTTGCAAGTGCGCCTGCAACCGCCTGTCTCAATCTTTTGTTTTTTGTAAAATCTGTTGTGTGCTCGCCTATTGCGGTTTTCATTATTCTATTAAGAGATTTGCGTATGGATTTGGAGCCTGCAACAATTGATGCGACTTTTCTTTCCTCATTTACTTTCCAGTTGACAAATTCCTCAATATCCGGATGGTCTATGTCAACTATTACCATTTTTGCTGCCCGGCGGGTGGTGCCTCCTGATTTTATTGCGCCGGCGGCACGGTCATAAATTTTTAAAAAAGACATCAAACCTGAAGATTTGCCGCCTCCTGAGAGGGATTCGCCCGCACTTCTTAATGAGGAGAAATTTGTGCCTGTGCCTGAGCCGTATTTGAATAATCTTGCTTCCCGTGTAAGCAAATCAAATATTCCCCCCTCATTTACCAAATCATCCCTTATATTTTGTATAAAACACGCGTGCAGTTGGGGGTGGGTGTAGGCATCCATGGCTTCTGTAAGCTGCTTTGTTTTCGGGTCGACATAATAATGGCCCTGCGCATTTCCTTTTATTCCGTATGAAAGAGCCAATCCGTTGTTAAACCATTGGGGGGAGTTGGGGGCGCACATCTGGTTAAGAAGCATATAAATTAATTCTTCTTCAAAGCTTTCGGCATCATCCGGGGAGGAGAAATAATTGAACCTTTCCCCCCAATGCCTCCATGAAGACGCAAGCCGCTTTACTATTTGCTTTACAGAAGTTTCGCTTCCTGATATTGGTTTTTTTGTGGCGGGGTCCAGGATTATTTTTCCTTCATTATCCCTTTGAGGCACGCCGGCTTTTCTAAGATATTTTTGGGCTAAAATATCTGTTGCAACCTGGGACCATTGCTTTGGCACTTCTATATTTGTTAATTCAAATACAATTGAACCGTTAGTATTTCTTATTGTTGAGGAGCGGAATTCGTATAAAAATTGAGAGAAGACATCCACTCCCTGCTTTGTAAATTTTCTTTTTATTTTAAGGCCTGCAGTATGAACATCTGCGGATTGTGTATCCTGCTTCTGCGCGCCATCAGCCATTATATCTCCACACCATCTATAATAGAAACTAGTCATTTTCCACAGGTTTACAACCGGTGGCTTGCAGGCAATTCCACGTTCGGTGGAAAATGCCAGATGTCAAAAACTTTGCAAGCTGCCACGCATTTTCCCGCAGGGAAAATGGCGTCCCTTTTTGCCTGGGCAAAAAGAGGACGGTCTTTGACCGGCGGTTTTTGACAACACGTGAAATATTTCGTGCAGAAATTTGTGCGGAGTTGAAATTTAAAAAGAGATGGAATTTGGTGGCTTTGCACCCAAAGTCGTGTTTTTTAAGGGCTTTAGGTACAGACGGGGGAGATTAGGTGCAAGCTCAACAAAGCTAACCGGTGGAAAGTTACCCCCTAAATAAGCTTTAATAGCTTTGAGGAGTGCTTTTAGATAAGGTATAACAAGGGGAAAAAATGAAATATACTAAGAGTTTAGAATCTGCAACGAGAAAAAAGATTGATAGTTGGTTAAAGGACTTAGATTGGAACATCGACGAGGACGATGTTAATTGTAATGTTTTTACGGAAAGAGCCAAAACTGTAGCACAAAATCAGAAATTGCTGGGTAAAAAACCAGATTATGTTT
>JBDRNY010000070.1:0-16304 GCA_043810635.1 Microcaldota archaeon
CAAATATAATGTACTAAAAAATATTGTCAAAAATTTTTGATAAATTAAATACATTAATACAAAACATGGTATAGCATTATTTTTGTATGTCGATAATTTTACAAATATGCATTATATATGCTTGTAAGGGGGGATGGGAAATGGAAAGATATGCCGCGCGCTTCCTACAAGCTTGTGAAAGGGCAGACTCTTGAAGTGTTTTTGATGAATTATCTTATGAGCACGGGAGTAAATATATTGATTGTGCCGATAGACCTGGCATTCCAGTTTGCTGCAATGATTCCGTGCATAGGCTATTTGTTTTCCATGCTAAGAATATTTTTGTATGTATGGCTGCTTAATGCATATAACTGGGTGTATGATGCAGATGTATTGAAATATTTGAGCAAGCCAAAAAACAAAAGAGGGGCGCTCGGAAGCATTAAGCGCGTTGCTTTTAGATGAGCAAGCAAACATTTATATTTTGCCTTTCTTTAGGAGAAGTAGACTAAAGTAGAGTAGAATAATGGAGTGATTAAATGGGAAAGAATTATGATTTTGTAAACGGAATTAAATTTTGCTGGGAAAAATTCAGAAACAGGGAATTGTTGAAATGGAGCGCAATTTCCACTGCGGTATATTTTGCTGCAAGCATTCTTGATGCCATATTGGGCATAATTATTTTAGCAAGTGTTTATGCGCTGGTTATAGGGGGAAGGCCCCCGCCAGGATTTGAAATGAATTTAGGCATCATAACAATGCTGGTAGGGCTTTATCTTGTGACAAGGCTGAAAATGGCTGCAATGGCCGCCAGCAGCATAAAAACCCTTTCAAAGCCTCCAAGCGTGATTGAATGGGCAAAGCTTAATTTGAGAAGGTTTTTGGTGGATTTATTCTGCTGGTATGACAAAAGGCTGCTTTTGCCTGCAATAGTGTTTGCAATTGTCGGAATAATAAGTTTGGCTGCAGGCATTATATATGGCATGCCGGTATTGCTTTTTGCGGCCGCATTGTGCATCACTGTTGCATTTATTGCATGGGGGTTGGGCTTTGTAGTGCATGAAATAAGGACAATGTTTTCCCTTTACATGTTTTTGAGGGGGGACGGGCCCGAGCATTTGATGGTAAGAAAATCTTTTGATGTTGTGAAAGGGCAGACTATTTCAGTGTTTTTGCCTTTTCTGTTTTTTGGAATAGTTTCTCTTCTGCTGATGATTATTGTTGCAATTGTGATGATAGGCATTGCACTTGTGCCGTGCGTTGGAATAATAATCGACATTTTGCTGGTAATTGCGCTTGTTATTGCATATGTTGCATTTAATGAGGCATTTGAAGCAAATGTGTTTAATTTCTTCTGCGGCAAGCCGGTTAGAGTTGTGGAAGTGAGCCAGGCAAAAAAAGCAAAGAAGAGGAAAAAAAGGAAGGGAAAATGAAAAGGAAAAAGGCTCAAGCAAACCTTGAGCTTCTTATTCTTTTTGCAGGTGCAATGCTTATTTTGGCATTGCTTGCAGTTGTATTGCCCACCCAGGCGATAGGAAGCCAGATGGTGAGGGAAAAGCAGATTGCGCAAGGCAGTGTTGATTTGGTTGCAGAAACAGCTGATGAAGTGTATTTGACAGGGGAGGGGGCTGTAAAGCATATCTGGATTGAAGTGCCTGAAACTGCAGATGTTGAAACTTTGGATTACTCATTTATCGGGGCAAAAAGCGGTGAAACTAACTGGAGCAAGAAGAAAATGGTTAATTTGTACCTTCTTGTGGAAGGGGATGTGTTTGCAATTACCCGTGCGCCTGTATGCGGCCAATGGCCGTACACTGCAGGCAGGCATAAAGTGGTTGTGGAATACAATGGCACGGGCAATCCGCATGTAATGGTAAATAAAAATTGCTAAGCTTTTTGAAGCAAATGCGGTTTTATTGGAATTATCTTTTCGTTATTTTTTTTAAGCCCGAACGCTGATAGATATTCGTCTATATTCGCTATCTTGCCTTTTTTTGTCATTCGGGTTATTATGCTGGCAATTGCAGAACTTAGACTGGAATTAATTTCACTAAGCTTGCGCTTATCTTTTACATGCCTCTCGGCATCTGTGTATGTTTCGCTTAGATAGAAAACAGAATCTTCGCTGGCTGCCCCAACTTTGTCAAGCTTTTTTATTTCGAAAAGCAAATTATCATATAGCTCCCTTTTTTCCTCAGACCACGAAGATATTTTCGACCTGTCAATTGGCTTTTTTTCATAAAAACTTTTGGCTGTAGATTGCTTAGAATATTCCAGGTCTATTTTTTCAGTCAATTTTTGGAGGTTGAAAACTATGCCAAGAATTGAATTAATAGCCTCGCTTTCTGCTTGAGGGTCGTAAAAGATAGTTTCTCCCATATTAATCAACGTGTAAGTTTGTATGGAATTATATGTATTTTAATTTATAAACTTATCAAGCATTATAATAACCAGCCGTTGATGATATGAACAACCTCTGATTTAATGATGAGGCAAAACAGCGTCTGAGGCCATTGAAATTTCCTAAGGTTGGGAAAATGAAATTAAAAGGAATAATTGTAAGCGGAAGCGGAGAAGGGGCTTATTTTCTTTCATTGGAAGGGTATAAGAAAGGGTTTGAAAAGAAAATTGGGTTTGTGCCTTTTGAAGGAACATTGAATATCAGAATAAGCGATGATGAAATAGGTAAAATATTGATGCTGAAAAAAAGAAAAAGCATTGAAATTCCTGGATTTGAATACAAGGGAAGGCAATATTTTCAAATTAAGGTGTTTAGGGCGAAGGTGAAGGAAAGCGAGGGGGCTGTGATATTTCCTCTTTTAGACCATCATCCGGATAACATTGTGGAATTTGTTGCAAAGGAAAATTTGAGGAAAAAATATAATTTGAAAGACGGGGAGAAAATTGAGATTGAAATTTATGGGTGATTAAAACCTGGAGTAATGATCACTAGGGTGATTACTGCTTTTGGGCATGAAAGGCCTTTTGAGAAGTTGGAAAGCGAGTGTATTGAAAAAGCTACCACGTCACAAATTCTATTCTCACTCTTGCTTACAATTATAAACATGTTATAACACTAGTAATAAAGAGGTTATAATCATGTCAAAGATTATCAGATTATCTAATTATGGCATAAAAGGCTTAACTGTACTCGACGCAGTACGACTTGCAAATAAAAAAAAGGTAAGAATTCTAAATAATAAAGAATTTGACAATAGACTAGTTCTAACAGATGAATGGGAAAAAGAAAAGAAAATCTATCCAGCATGGACAGGCACTTTTATAGCTTATGAAAAAAAAGACAAGAAACTAAATTCAACAATAGAACGCACTGTTTTAAAATCAAATCAAAAATATATTTTTGAGGTTCCACCAGATGCACAGAATCAAAAAAACATTATTTTGGCAATCGATCATGGCTTCGATGAAAAAGGCAATCCGATTTTTGAACTAAAAGATGATGGGAAAAATATTTTGGTAGTAGTCAATGATTTAAGCAAAATAAAAATAATCGAAAACTTCCCAACAACACTCGGACCCTATTCGCATGAAAGTCAGTTTGGAATTCCTGTAGGAAATAGTATTCATCAGAATAAAAAGCAGCATAATTATAACAGTTGTTCAAATGATAATCTACGTCATCTTACCAGAAGTAATGGTGCTCAGGTTGGTTTTATAGCCCGCAGCTATTTCGAAGATGTTTTCGGTAGTCCATATTACGTATGTACCGGCTGGGATGCAAATAACCATCTCGGAGTGCTAGCTGAACAAAACAACAACCAGAAATTAAGATAAATAATAGATAATACATGGGAAGTGCGTTAATTCAATTTTTAGTATTTGCTGTAATTGCAACTGCAGTGTGTGAAACTTGAGTAGTTACACCTAACAAATTTTAATACCCATATATTTGAGTAGTTTTATCCTGGAGTAAGAATCACCAGTCTCCTAATTTTGTCTGCCCGCATTCTTCTTTTTGCTTTTTTATTAATGAGGAAAGGGTGCGCTCCACCCGCTCATGGGAAAAATCAAATTCATCAACCAGGAGGGAAATTGTTTTTTTCTCGTCAGGAGGGGAGAATTCTAATTTAGTTGTTTTGGTTGTAGGGGGGAAGAGGAAGAATTTTTCTATTTCTTCCCAATTTTCAATCCCTTCAATTTCCCCTTCTTCTGTTTTTTTCTCCCTTGCGCTTTCCGGCAAATTTGAGATTATTTCTTTGAAGCTTTTTGCCTTATTTACTAATTTTAATGCTTTTTTCGGCCCGATGCCATAAATTCCTTTGTTAAAGTCTGTGCCTGATAAAATTCCGAGCCATATTAATTGCTTTTGATTTAGCTTTTGGGTTGAGAGGAGGGAGGAAAGTTCGATTAATTCGGGGTGGATTTGGATATATTCATTTTTTCTCGGCATTTTTCTTCTTCCTGTGGTGGATAAATTTCTTAGAAGGCGGGGGGAGCCGAATAATAATGAGTCAAAATCCTGGGAAGCTGCTGCCCAGGCAATATTTCGCTTTACTAAATCTGCTGCTTCTGCCTCGCCTTCTGAAGGCGCTTGTATGTGCGGAATTCCTAAAGCATCCAAGAGGGATTTTGCATGTGATGCCATTTCTGGGGTGAGTTTGCTTGTTTGCTGGGCATAGCGCCGTGCGGCTTCTTCATCCCCCTCATCAAGCGCTTTTTCCATTTTCTTTTTTGCCTCTTTTTTCCTTTCCCTTCTTTTATTTAAAGTATCGGATTTTAATTCGGGAGGTTTGCCGTCAAATACAAATACCGGCTTTATGCCCGCTTCCAGCCATTTTATGGAGCGGTAGAATAATCCGGTGAGGTGGCCGGTGAGGCGTCCTTTTGTATCCATTAAAGGAGTGCCGTCTGCCTGGCGGATGGAAGAGAGAAATTGATAGAGGGTGTTATAGGCATCTACTGCCAAAATTTTGTTTGACAAATCATCAAATGAAACGGTTTTTGGCTCTGTTAAATCCCCTAAATCACATCCCATTTCAAATCACACCATTTAATTCTCCTAAATCACATCCCGCATTCGGCTCGCATAAATCGCATATCATTAAATCACATTATTTCTTTTTCTTTTTCTCAATTTCCAATATATCCCCCAAAGTTGTGCCGCGGGAAGAGGATTTTTTCAGTATTTCTCCTGCTGCTGCAGAGGAAGAGGGGGAGGATTCTTCAATAAGGGTTATGCCAAGCTCTTTTTCAATTTTTCTTGCAAGGGAGGGGGAGGGGTGGGTTTTTTCCTTCTCTATCCTGTCAAGAAATGATTCTTTTTCTGCCAATTTTTCTGCCAATACTGCAAGCGGGAGTTTCATTTTCATTCTTGCATTTTTCATTTTTGAGCCAAATCCCTCCACAAGCTCGAATTCGGACTCGGTTTTTGTGGATGAGGGGGAAGGGCGGGTGGGAAGTTCGGATTTCGGGGCGGGTGCTGTGGGATATTTGAGGATTTTGCCCATTCTGGAGCATGTGCGGCATACATTCATCCTTGCCCCTTCAATAAGAGAAATATATTCCCCTTCATCTGCGCCGCATATTTCGCATTCCATAAAATTATTCACCAATTAACTTTTGCATTCCCGGTTTTAATTAATGCAACATGCCGGCCCGCAATTGCCGCATATTTCGCATTCCATGGAATTAAGTTTACAAATAACTATTATATTAATTTGCTGTGCAAACCAGTGGTATGGAAAACAAGGATAGTGCACAAAAGGAGGAAAATGCCGGGAAAAAGAGGAGTGGTGCGGGAAAAAAGGGAGATGCGGAAGGTAGTGCGGGAAAGACAGGAAATGCCCGGGAAAAGATTGCGGGAAAAGAAGTGGATAAGGGGAAGGAGAATGCGGGAAAGGGGGAGGGAATTATTATTCCGGACTTTACCGAGGGATTGAGAAATGGGGTAAAGAAAGTAAGGCCCAAAAATGAGAGGGTGAGATGGGCTGTATTTATTGCAATTGTTGCAATTACAATATTTTTGTTTGCCACGCTGCTTTCAACAGATTTTTCTGCAATGGCAAAAGCGATTGGTTCGGCAATAATTTTCCTCATTTCAGGGGAAGTGATGCGCGCATTGATGGATTGGGAAGGTTTTTGGGGGCTTATATTATTCAAAGACAGGAAGGCGTTGGGGTGGATTGACAGGCAGGCGGGAAAATACAAAGAGGTATGGATTGCTATTGCAGATATTGGATTGGTGCTTGGATATGGATTATTTAGCTGGTTTTTAATTGGAAAAGAGCAGAGGAAGGGGAAGAATTTGCTTTTAATGTATGGAATGGGCATGCCCCTGCTTTTGTTGTTTTCAATATTTGCTGCGCCAATGGCTTTGCCTGTAATCAGCGCAATGATTAGCGGGGGGGATTTTCAGACAGCATCAATACATATGAAAGACAGCTTGGAAGGGGTGGGAACACTTGATTTTGAAATCAACGGGGAAAATGTGGAATTTTCAATATTTGGAATAGCCATGCTTGTTGTATTGGTTTTGGGCGGGCTGGCAACATCTGTTTTGCTTTCGCTTGTGGTGTATGCAATAGTTATATTGCCTCCATTGGCTGCAAAAATAATTTCAATAATTGTTGCACTTGTAACAGGCCAGGAATTTTCAGTGGATGATGTGCCGCCTCCGGGAGGGGCGCCCATTTTGCCGGGAATTAATCTGCCTTTTGTGGAAGGAATACTTGCATTGGCATCTCTTTTGATTGTGCATGAAATGTCGCATGCATTGCTTGCAAGGGTTTCAAAAGTAAAATTGGATTCTGCGGGGGTGGTGTTTTTTGGAATACTTCCTTTTGGCGCGTTTGTGGACCCTGTGGAAAAAGATATGGAAAAAATTGAGGGGTATGAAGTTAACAGGATAATTGTTGCGGGCTCTGCTGCAAATTTTGCTTTAGCAATAGTTTCATTCTTTTTGCTTACAGCATTTTTCTGGGGCACCCAGGATTTGAGAATGGAAGGGTGGAAAGTGGTTTCAGGAAATTTGCCTAAAGGGGCGATTGTTTATTCGATGGATGGAATTGGATATAAGGGGCAGAATATTACCCTGCCTGCAAATTCAAAAATTGTTGTTAATACCCATTTGGGGGAGTTTGAAAAAGATACTGATGAAGAGGGGAAGATTGGAATTAAGATGGTGAAAGTGCACAAATCCGGCGCTGGGTTTGCTTACCAATTCAAGAAAGGATGGGAATGGATGGACTTTATTATCAATACTTTAGGATTGATGTTTGCAACAAATATGCTTGTCGGAATTGTGAATTTATTGCCTATTCCGCTGTTTGACGGGCAGAGGCTTATGCTGAACGGGGTAAAGAATAAAAAAATTGCGCTTGCAATTACGGTGTTGGCAAGCGGTGCTTTTCTGGTAAACCTTCTTCCATGGATTTTTAAGTAGGGGAATAAGCAGCTTTATAAAGTATTTCTTGTTTTTCATCTTATGGCAAGCAAGAAGTCCAAGACAGGAGCCATCGAAAGATATAACGCCGGCGTGGTTTTTTACAACAAAAAGGATTACACCAAGGCAATATCTGAATTCAGGGGCGCCTTGAGCGCTGATTCGAAAAATGTAAGATATAGGACCGCGCTGGCAAATTCTTACAACAACAGAGGAGTATCACGGTATGAAGCAAAGAAGTATGAAATGGCAGCCAGTGATTTTGAAAAAGCTGCGGGTTTGGAATCAAACAACAATCAATATGCGGAAAATTTGAAGCTTGCAAAAGATTCTATGAAAAAAGACAAAATGGACGGGCTGTGCAAAGGGGCATATGCAAGCTATAACAAAAAGAAATATACCGAATCCATTAAAATGCTGAAAGAGACTGCAAAATTGAGCCCTAAAGACAGGGATTTGATTGAAGCGCTGGCAGTTGCATATAACGGAAGGGGAGTAAAACATTATGAAGAAGGGAAATTTGAGAAAGCAATAGATGACTTTTCAAGGGCAAAGCAGCTATGGCCTGCTGAAGAACAGTATGGCAAAAATCTGCAATGGACAAAAGTTGCGGCGAGAAGGAGCAAAAAGAAAAAGAAATAAATACTTTTGAATAAGCAACTTACTCTGCCGAGAGCTGACAGATAGATTTAAATACCACAAAAAATCATATAATAACACCATAACACTCAGGGTAGATGAGAATATGGACGTTTTGCAAAAATTGGATATACGGAAAATCTTCAAGAATAGGGGGAACGGAATAGTTGCTAATGGGAATTTTGGCAAAAGCGGCGGAAGTTCTATTTTTGAATATGCAAATAAGAAGAATGAGGAAAATACGAAAATGAATAATATAGGCGGAAATGGAGAAAGGAAACGCGGCCCTTATTTTGAAAAAATAAAAATCAGATTTGAAAGAGTGGCACAAATAAGGAGTGAAATTGACAGATTAGATTATAATGCTGAAGAAAGGATAGAGCTTGCAGAAGAGGCGGCTGAGAATTGCTTTCAGATTGCCAGTATAAAGGAAAAGAGAGGAAAAGAAGTTTCTAATGATGCGAAAAATATCCTGCTGGATAAAAAAATAAGAGACATATTGAATGTTTTGGCAGAGAGTGAAATTAAGATGGCATGTGAATTTTATGAAAAAGCAAACCAATGGGCCCATTACGCTTTTTCATTAAACCTTCAAGAACTGAAAAACGACGCAGACGGAACTATTGAAAAAAATAATGAAATATTGGATATTGGGAAAAAAATAGTTGAGGCTAAAGAAAATGTTGGATAAATCTGCTTTTTAACTTTTTTTACAACTGACTTTTTAAATTAAATTAAGCATAATTATTTGTAAGGTGGGAGAATGATAAAGATATTGCGTGAAGATTATGCTAAAAATGTTTATGAAAAAACCAATGGCAAACCGGGGCCTGTAAAAAGATTCTTCTTGCGGCTAAACCATGAGTATAACGAAGATATTTATGCAAAAATGATGCTTTTTGATTTCAATTACCATAAAGCAACTGAGTTTAGGAAAAAAGACATGCATAAAGATGCTGTTAAATATGCAAAAAAAGCTTTGAAATATGACAAAGACGGCTTGGAGTATAATGGAAGTGGGGAGTATAAAAAAAGCCATCCAAGAGTTCTTGATAATGAGCATGATGCAAAAAAGGCAGAGTTGAATATGATTATAGGGGAGTATCACCTCTATGAAGGAATAGAGGCAAGGGGAATTTTTGAAAAATATGATGAAAAGAAAGAGCCAGAGGTTTATACTTTTCCAAGAATGGCGGGCGAAGGAGAATTTATGGTTAGCATAACATACAAAACAAAACAAGACTATTTGAAAAAAGCATTAGAAGAAGCTGGGGAAGCAAAACAATTTTTTGAAAATGCGGCAGAAAGTTATGATGCTGCCGGGAATGGGGTAGAAGCAAGAAGAGCAGAATGGAATGCCGAAGACGCAAAATCGCTTGCAGGCTGGGCAGCAATGCAAGATATAATACTGTTTGGAAAAGAGAGTGCTAATGCACAGGAATTATGAAGAAAATAGGCTCTGCCGCTCTCTTTTTAATATATTTCAAGCACAAATTAGGCTATGGCAAACACCATAGAGCTAACACTACCTGATGAAAGCAAATTGCAAATGCCTAAAGCAAGCACTGCTTATGATGCGGCAATGAAAATAGGGGAAGGATTGGCAAGGGCGGCGGTTGCTGCTAAAGTGGATGGGAAATTAGTGGATTTGGGCAGGAAGCTGGTTAAGGATGCAAAATTTGAAGTTGTAAAGGCGGACAGTGAGGAAGGGCTGGATGTTATGAGGCATTCATGCTCTCATGTGATGGCGCAGGCAGTGCTGAGGGTTTTTCCGCATGTGAAAGTAACTATTGGGCCGACTATTGATAATGGATTTTATTATGATTTTGCAAAAAAAGAGCCATTTACTCCGGAAGATTTGGTAAAAATTGAGGGGGAAATGAAGAAAATTGTTGGGGAGGGACAGGTTTTTGAAAGAAAGGAAGTGGGGAGAAAAGAAGCGCTGGAATTGTATAAAGATAATGTGTATAAAAGGGAAGTTATTAATGAATTGTCTGAAGATGCGGGCGTGAGTGTTTATTATAACAGGAAAAGCGAGAAAAGCCCCAAGGGAGGGAAGGAATTTTTTGATTTGTGCACAGGCCCGCATTTGCCAAATACTGGAAAAGTGGGGGCGTTTAAACTATTGAAAGTAGCAGGAGCTTATTGGAGGGGAGATTCGAAAAATGACATGCTTCAAAGGATTTATGGCACTTGCTATGCAACAAAAAAAGAGTTGGATGAATATTTGAAAAGAATAGAAGAGGCGGAAAAAAGAGACCATAGGAAAATTGGGAAAGAATTGCAGCTGATTATGTTTTCTGAAATGGCTCCTGGAATGCCTATTCTTTTGCCTAAGGGAATGGTTGTTTGGAATGAATTAGAGCAATTTATAAGAGGGGAGCAGAGGAAGAGGGGTTATGATGAGATTAAAACTCCGATATTGCTTAACAGCAAAATATGGCATATTTCCGGGCATTGGGAGCATTACAAAGACAATATGTATTTTACAAATATTGATGAGCAGGAATATGCAATAAAGCCTATGAATTGCCCGGGATGCATGCTGGTATTTAAGAATTCTACAAGAAGTTATCGGGATTTGCCATTGAAAATAAGTGAATTGGGATTGGTGCACAGGCATGAATTGTCAGGAGTGCTTTCAGGAATGTTTAGGGTGAGGGCATTTATGCAGGATGATTCGCACATATTTTGCACTCAAGAACAGATGGAAGAAGAAGTTGTGGGAGTTATTGAATTGGTAAAAGCAATATTTGCGCCGTTTAATTTTGAATATTTTGCAGAATTGTCAACTCGCCCTCAAAAGTTTATGGGAAAAATTGAAAATTGGAATACTGCTGAAAGGGTGCTGGAAAATGCGCTGAAAAGAGTGGAAATTAAATATGAAATAAATAAAGGGGATGGGGCATTTTACGGGCCGAAAATTGATTTTAAAGTGAAGGATGCTATTGGAAGGATTTGGCAATTATCAACTATTCAATTGGATTTTCAGATGCCTGAAAGGTTTGGATTGGAATATGAAGGGGGGGATGGAAAGCCGCACACTCCGATTGTAATACACCGGGCAATCTACGGCTCTCTTGAAAGGTTTATTGGGGTGTTGATTGAGCATTATGCAGGAAAATTCCCAATATGGCTTTCGCCTGTGCAAATTGCATTATTGCCCCTTGCTGATGAATTTAAGGATTATTCCAATATATTGGCAATGAAATTGAAGGAGAAAGGGTTTAGAGTGATGGTAAATGAAAAAGCTGAAACAATTAATGCAAAAATAAGAGATGCGCAAATGCAGAAAATACCATATATGCTTGTAATAGGCAAGAGAGAGAGTGAAGGGGGGGAATTGCAAATAAGGCAGAGAAATGGAAAGCAATTTAAGATGAAAGTGGGGGAGTTTATTAAGCATGTTGAAGAAATGGTTAGGGAGAAGAAAAATATAGAATGACGGAAAAATGCGAGAGCGGGAAAAAATAAAAATAAATTGGGAAGAAAGCAAATGAATGGTTGGCGGGAAGAAAAAATATAGAATAAAATGATGATGAGTATGCTAAAAGAAATGGGCGCGGGAATGCAAAAGAAAATGGGGGAGATATTGAAATTTTTGCCCCTTAATCCAAATCAAATCACTACTATTGCCCTTATTCTTGCTATTGCGGGTGCATATTATACTTATGAAAAGGATATTTTTGGCCCTATTTTGATTTTTATTGCTTTTTTTCTTGATGTGCTGGACGGGGCAGTTGCAAGGGCAAGAGGGGAGGCAACAAAATTCGGGGCTTATTTAGACGGGATAAATGACAGGCTGGTGGAATTTTTTGCTTTGCTTCCGCTGTTTTTTGATTCTATGCTGATGGTACCGGCATTGCTTATATTGTTCTTTGGCACATGCATGCACAGCTTTTCAAAAGCGTATGCATCACACAGAAAGGTCATGGGTGTGGGTGCTGCAGCGGGAATAAAATCTGTTATGGCAAGGGCGGAAAGGGTTGCCGGAATATTGATAGTGCTGGTATTGTTTGTTGTTGGACATATTGTTTGGGCTTATTATTTAATTTGGGTAATTGCAATAATTTCAATTCTTGCCTTTATTTTGCTGCAATTCAGGGTGTATGGGAAAGTGAGGGGTTGAAGTTAGTTTATCCTGTCTGCTATTTTTTGGGCATCTTTTATTACTTTTTTTTCATTTATTGTGAGAAGTTTTTTGTTTTTCATAACCCATTTTCCGTTTATCATCACATCACATACATTTTGAGGGCCTGTAGAATAAACAAGCCAGCCTGCATTGTTTGTGAATGGAATTAGGTTGGGGGAGGAGGCATCCAGGAATGTTAAATCTGCCAAACAGCCTTCTTTTATTTTTCCTGCATTTAATTTTAGTGCAGATGCTCCGCCTGCTGTTGCCATATGCAAATAATCGCCAGCTTTTACTGCGGCAGCATTGGAATTTGAATTCTTTTGAATTAATGCCCCCAGTTTCATGGATTCAAACAAATCCAAATTATTGTTGCTGGCTGCCCCATCTGTGCCTATTGCCAAATTTGCTTTTGCATTTAAATATTTAGGAATTGGGGCAATGCCGCTTGCCAATTTCAAATTTGCCACAGGGCAGTGGGCAACAGATGAGCCGGCATTTGCAATAAGCGAAATTTCATGCGCAGTTGCATGCACCCCGTGCGCAAGCACTGTATTTGAAGCAAGGCAATTGCATTTATTTAAAAATTCAATTGGGTGTTTTTTGTAATTTTTAAGAGTAAATTCAACTTCTTCTTTTGTTTCTGATGCATGCGTGTGGAGGATGCACCCGAATTCTTTTGCAAGCTGGGCAGAATGTTTTAGCAATTGGGGGGAGCAGGTGGCGGGCGCGTGGGGGTTTATTGAAGGGGTAAGGAGGGGGGAATGGGAGGTTGAGATTTTTTGGGCAAATTGTTTTGCGATTTTTAATTCTGAAATTCCTTTTCCACTAAAATCACCCATATCAATCATTGAATATCCCAATACAGAGCGCATGTTTGCCGAAGAGACGGCGGATGCAACAGAATCCATGTGAAAATAGTGGTCATTAAATGTTGTTATTCCGCTTCTTATCATTTCCGCAATTGCAAGCAAAGCGCCTGTTTTTATATCCGAGGGGGAGAGCTTTTTTTCCCTTGGCCACATCTCTTTTTTCATCCACTCATTTAATTGCAAATCATCCCCCACCCCGCGCAAAAGAGACATTGGCGCATGAGTGTGGGCATTTATCAATCCCGGAAGGAGGATTTTTCCTGTGCAATCTGTTTTTTCAGCCCCTTTTGCATTTATTGATTTTTTTATTTTATTTATTTTGTTATTGCTTATCAAAACATCTGAGCGGCTGAAAGAATATGGGGCATCGGGGGAGAGAATTATTGCGTTTTTTAGCACAATTTCCATGCTATAGATTGGAAAGCATATAATATAAATTTTTCAAATGAATAGTTTTGCATTATGAAGCTTCTTGCGCCTTCTTTGGACTGGGAAAATTCCCAGTATATGGCTATTTTGCTTGCAATAATAGGAATTGCCATGCTTTATTTTTGGTCAATGGAATTGGGATATGAAAAAATAAGCATTGCGCAAATTGGAATTTCTGAAAAAGGGAAGGCAGTTGAATTTGAGGGGAAAGTTGAGGAAATAAGGGATAAAAAAGAAGGGAATAGCATAAGCGTTTGCTCTGAATTGCAGGATTGTGTTAGCGTGTATGTGAGGGATGATGCTGAAGGGGATTGGGTTGCAGATGACCCCGTGTATTCTGAAGGAGAGGTGAAAGTTTTGGGCGAGGTTGAAGAGCTGTATGGAAACAGGTTTGTGAGGGCGCACAAAGTAAATGTAATAAGATGATGGCGGGAAAAATGGCGCGAGGAGAGTGTTTGTTTTTGAGGCGGATGAAATTGTTTGGGGAAAGGGAAAAAATATTTTGGATTTGGTTGAATTTTTTTGGGTGGATGAAATTGTACAGAGGATGGAGAAAGGAATATTTTGAAGATGTTGTTGGTTGAAATGGCGAATATTCCCCTGCTTGTTTTGATTGGAGCGCTTGTTCTTGGAATATTTTCAGGCATTCTGCCGGGGCTTCATCCGAACAGCATTGGGGCAATATTGATTGATATTTTTGGAAATAATGAAATTTTGCCTATTGTATTAATTCTTATTTTGGGGGTGCACAGTGCATTGGCATTTCTTCCTTCAATTTTCCTAGGAATTCCTGAAGGGCAGACTCAAATTGCATTATTGCCGGGGCAGAGGATGTTTAGGGAAGGAAGGGGGGTGGAAGCTGCTGTTGTATGTGCAATTTCTGTTTTAGTTGCAACTGTTGTAAGCATAATTTCAATTCCGTTTATTTTTCCGCACATACCCGCAATTTTTGAATTTGTAAAGCCCTGGATTGGGCACATACTTGTTTTTGCATCAGCAGTATTGCTTGCAAATGAAAGAAAATTAGGGAGGATGGGGAGGGCGGCAATAGTATTTTTGCTTGCAGGTGCGGTTGGGGGAATTGCTTTGGATATGCCTATGAATGAGCCTCTTTTTGCATTGTTTGTTGGCTTTTTTACAATGCCTATATTGCTTGGGGGGGAGTTGAGGCAGAAAATTCCTGAAAAAAAAGTAAAGCAGGATTATTCTCTCGGCTATTTGCCTTATGTATTATTGGGGGTGGTGCTGGGGGCTGTGGCAGATTTGCTGCCTGGCATTTCCACACCCGCGCAAATTGCTGTATTTACATCAGTTTTGTTTGGAATGGGCTCGGCAAGAAATTTTCTGGCGCATGTGGCGGCAATTGAGGCAAGCCATAATGTGTTTGCCCTTGCATCTGCCGCAGGGGTTGGCATTGCAAGGGTGGGCATGGTTGCGATGGCAAATAATATTTCCCCTATAAATGAAAGAAATTTGCCTGTATTGGCTGGAGGGTTTTTGCTTGCAATAGGCATAGGCGCATTTTTGCTTGTAAGGATGGGAAAAATTTTGGGGGGAAAGATAAATCAGATAGATATGGATGCGCTTTCAAAAGCGCTTGCAGTATATTTGCTTTTAATGATATTTTTAAGTGACGGCATATTGGGGGTGGCAGTGCTTGCTGTTGCAACTGTTGTCGGATTTTTGCCAAGAATTTGGGGAATTGGGAGAACACATGTGATGGGCAGTTTGATAATTCCTTCTACATTGCATGCATTCGGGCTCTGTCCCTAAATTCGGGAGTTAAATAAGGCTTACCTCAGAAACTCACAATGCAAAGTGTGGGTTCCAGAGGGGCCTTGATGAGATGTATTTATTGCAAGTTTGATAAAACCATACGGTGCGGCTATCGCCGCACCAAAGAGAGAGGAAAGATACAAAGATACAAGTGCAAGCGCTGCAACAAGAAGTTTATTCCTGATGATGGGTTTAAGCACAGAAAAAAGAGCCCTGATTTTATCCTTGAAAATATATCATTATGGCTTGCTGGCCTGACATTCAGGCAGCTTGCCCAGCACTTCCAAATCTCAAAAAACAGCTGCCTTGACTGGGTGCTCTCTTATGCAGATAAAGTTGTCAGGCATTGGAGAAAGATAAAGCCTGGTTTGTCAGTAAAGCTTCACTTGGATGAGCTTTTTCTGCACATGAAAAACACTTTTTATTACATCTGGGATTCAATAAGCGCTGAAAACAGGTTTTGCACCCTTCATCTTGAGAAAAGAAGGGGGAGCAGGGAAGCAACAAGCTTAATCCGTGACTCTCCAAGGGCCCTGAAGATTGTGACTGACGGCTCTTTTTCATACCAAACTCCAGTAAGGGGCTGTTTTGGCACTGCATGGTATCATGAGAATTTTCATCAGTGTGTTAGTTTTGAAGACAAGAAAAACAACAACCTTGTTGAAAGGCTGCAAAACACTCTCAGAAGGTTTTTGCATCCAAGAAGGGGCTTTCATAGGGTTGACACTGGAAGGAAGCTGCTTGCATTGTATGAAATTTACCTTAACTTTGTAAGAAAGCATATGGCTTTGGGGTGCAGCCCAGCAGAGAAAGCTGGGCTGATAAAATATCCTGGCTGGATAAAAACAGAAAAGCAGAGATTGGATTACCTGCTGAAAAAGGCAGTTTTTTTATTGCTGAGGTTCAGCACCCGCATTCTGGGACACTGCCTGCATTCGGCATTTAGAAAAGGTTAAAAACCGCCCATTGTATAAGTAGTAACAATAACTATTAGTTGAAATACTCGCAAATATAGGTGAAAATTGATGACAAAAGGAAATTATCATAATCCGATTAAAACAAAGTCAAGCGGCAC
>JBDRNY010000071.1:0-9820 GCA_043810635.1 Microcaldota archaeon
TTTCCCCTGAAATAAAATTATAATTTGACAAAAATATTTCTTTTTGCTTCAATTCCTCTTTTTTACTTGTAACAACAAGCTCATTTTTCTGCAATTCAAACTTTTTTACATAATATGCCTTCCCGCCTGAAATTCCCGCCCTTTGCCCTCTTGTATAAAAATGCAATCCATTATGCTTTCCAAGAAAATTCCCCTCTTTATCAACAATATTTCCCTCCTTCCCCTTAATATTTTTTTCAACAAATTTCAAATATGATTTATTTGACAAAAAGCACAAATCCTGGCTTTGCTTTTTTTTCAAAAGAAAGCTCATCCCCTCTTTTTCAGCAATTTCATACACTTCTTTTTTCAAATACTTTCCGAGGGGAAAAATAATATGCTTTAATTGCTTTTGTGCAAGCATGCACAACCCATAACTCTGGTCTTTCCCCCCATCCTTAGCCATAAATAATTCATATTTTCCATTTTTCTGATTAAATTTATTTTTTGCATAATGCCCGGTAGCAACATAATTAATTCCATTTTTTCCAGCCCATTCAATCAATTTTTCAAATTTCAAATTTTTGTTGCACATTGTACATGGGTTAGGGGTGCGGTTATTTTTCAATTCATTTACAAAATAATCCATTACTTCCTTCCTAAATTCTTTGCTAACATCATAAACATAATGCTCCGCACCCATTTCCCTGCAAACTTTTCTTGCAATATCAAAAGATTCTTTTGTGCAGCAAACATTTTCCTTCAGGCAATTTTCCTCATTTTCCCATACTGCCAGCTTCAATGACACCCCAACAGGCTTCCACCCCTCTTTTTTCAGCAATAGCAGTGAGATTGAGGAATCCACCCCTCCAGACATGCCAACAACTATCTTTTTTTCCATCTTTTCCACACTCATCCTATTCTTTTCACCTTTCATTAAGATTATAAACTCCATCTTAATTATTTGGTTTATGGGCGCATTTGAGCAATTCCTTTTATCAGTGGTTGCATTCTACCAGGAAATAGAAAGCACAACCGACCCGCTTGTAATGCGGGCCGCAACAACAATAGTCGCAATTTCCCTTTATGCAATATTTGCAGGAAGCTTTTATGAAACCTTCTCAAGGCGGATGATATTCAAATTAAACCTTCCAAAGCCCACTTTATTCGGAAAAGAAGGGGTGCATGTGCGGCTTTGGGACATTTTTGTGCTCATCATCCAATATACTGTGGCATTTCCGATAATAACCCTGATATGGACAACCGCCCTCACCTTATTCCTTCTTGCGCTTTCAAGCTCCCCGCCGTGGGAAGTTGCAATACTTTCGCTTTCAATAGTTGCAGCAACCCGCCTTTGCTCTTATTACAATGAAAAAATAGCCGTGGATGTTGCAAAGCTTCTTCCAATCGCGCTTTTGGCAATAGTTGTATCAGACCCCGGCTCGCTTTCTTATACTGTCATGCTTGAAAGATTGAATGAATTGGTGCAAATAGCCCACCAATTTGTCCCGTTATTTTTATTCCTTGTTGCAATGGAATGGGCTCTCCGCTTTGCAATCGAAATAAAATACGCCCTGTTCGGCAGCCCGGAATCCGAGGAAAGCGAGCTTGACAAGCTGCTTTCCCATTATTCAAAGCCAAAGAAAAGGTAAAATTTATGGGGTTTATAAAAAATCCTTTATTATTCGCCTTTCTTGCATTATCTCTCATCACCCTCATCATTCTCTCCATTTACACAATATATTTACATGCAAAAATAGACCACCTGACAGCTTCTTATGATTCGCAGGTTCAAAACCTCACTTCCCGGCTGGGGGCATCACAAGCCGAATTATCCTCCCTGCAGGCAGACTACCAATCTTCCCAGGCAGAATTATATGAAACAAAAACAAGATTGGAAAACACCCAAAAATCCCTTGATGAAAAAACAGGGCAATTGTCCGGCACTTTAAATGAATTAAGCGCAACGCAGGAGAATTTGTCGCAAACAGAGGAAAAATTGCGCGAAAACGAGCAAAGGGTCGGGCAAATAAGAAGCGAGCTCAACACTCTTGAACAAGACCTCGACTCTTCAATGTCATGGTTTAGGGAAAATTCCGAGCTTCCGGAAGGATATTCCTGGAATGTGGACATATTCAAGGAGAGGATATTAAGCGATTGTGTTGACAGCAACGAGCTCAACCTTGCATGCATAAACTACCTTAACGAGCGCACCGTGGTTCAGATTGAATACAAATCCGACATTTCCGCCGGCCAGGAAGACCATTTGCAGTCCATAAAAGAAACAATAAACCGGGAAGGCGGGGATTGCGAAGATTATGCTCTTTTTTTCAAAGCCCTCCTTAATTCCATAAAAAATTCCTATGACTCAGATTTGTATGTCAAAGCCTGGACTCCTGGCACAGGAGAATTCCGAGTATGGCCAAAAAATATAGATGCTGTGAATTACTATTATTATGCAAATGCAGATGCCGTATTAATTTCAAACCTCAAAAATTCCTACCCGTATGTAGTTTGCTATTCTGTGGACGGAATTTCCGGCCATTGCAGGGTTGCAATTTCAGAATACAACATAACCCAAAGTTCAGAACTTTCTTTATTGGAAGGGGCGCATGTATTCGAGCCCCAAACCGGAAAGTTTGGGGGAACAATAGGCTATAATTATGATTTGTGCGATTCAAGCAAATCCGAATGCTATTCAACCCCGGGCACAATAATAATTGTTATTTCTGATGATGACATTTACCAGATGGAAAATGAAAATTGGGTTTCTTATTCCGGTTATTTGCTTGAAATAAGCGAAATTCGCGGAGATTTAAGCTAAAAAACAAAAAAATGCATAAGTTTTTATATATGCTCAGTTTTTTTATTAATGAAAACATTTGAGGTGGTTTTTTTGGCGAAAAGAAAAAGACGAATAAAAGTCAAGAAGAAAGTAGTGAAAAGAAGAGTTAAGGGAAGGAAAAAAGCAGTGAAAAAGAAAAAAAGGAGAAGATAGGTTTTTGGAAAAAATATAAATTATAATCTTTTTTCTTCCTTCTTCTTTTTTCTATTTTTTTATTGAAAAAAGCTAGCCCCTTCTTCCGGCCCCTTTCATTCCTTTTTTGCATAATTCCAATGCTTCCTCTTTATTCAAATAATAATTATTATTTCCGCATTGCGGGCTGAATATGCATGAGGGGCACCCTTTTTTGCATTTGCACTTTTCCAGCCTCTCCTCGCCATTTCTATGCATTCTCCATACCTTGGCATAACAATTTCAGAAAGCCCGCTTCCCCCCTCAATTCCCTCATAATAAAAAACCCTTCCAGAAGGGTGGGAAATTCCCCCGATTTCAGAAGGGTCTGCGCCGGTAAGCGCGGGCATCATTGCAATGCTTACATGCTCAAGCGCATGTAATCCCTCTCCAAATTCAGCTTTTCCTTCAGCCCACACATCCCAATCCGCCCAAAAAGCATTTGTATCAAATTCATATAAAAGAGGATTTTTCAATTCGCTTCTTGACACCACCGCCCCGGTAAAACTGTCTTTAAGCAAATATCCATACACTTCATTTGAAATATGCACCTTTCCCCTCCCCAGCTCAACCATGCCCCACCTTTTCTTTTCCTCAATTTCCAATATTTCAGCATTCTTCTCCCTCAATGCCTGGGTAAAATAATTTCCATCATCTTCTGCTTCTTTTACCTTTGCCACCCCTTCATCCAAATTTATGCCCAAGCTTACATACCTTCTTCCACCAATCAAATAAATCGCGCCGGGATACAGCTCCCCTATTGCTGTTGAAATTTCTCTCTCCCCCAAAAATTTTCCGCTTCCCGAATGCACTATTCTTATTCTTTTTCCCGCATTTCTCATAGACAATTTTCTTACAACAATCGCCCCTTCCCTCGTCGGTATAATTGTTTCCCCCAAATTCCTGACCAACCCTTCCTCCCTCAATTTCATGCAAATTTTCAAATCCCCCTCTCCCAATTCCTCTTCAACAATCGCCCTGTCTTTTGCAGCAGAAAGCAAATGCAATTTTCTTATAAATTCATTATCTCCTTTTGCATAGCAGCTTTCAGATTTTCCTTGCAAATATATTTTCGGGTTTGTTGCATAATACTGGTCAAGCGGACCCCCCCTTGCAACATATATTGCATATGCCTGCTGCCCCTTTCTTCCAACCCTCCCCACCCTCTGCTTAAACCTTGTAACAGTGCCTGGAAATCCTGCCAATATTGCAGCATCTGCATCCCCTATATCCATTCCCAATTCCAAAGCAGAAGTTGCAGCCATTGTTTTCATCCTTCCCGAATGAAACCCTGCTTCAAGCTTTCTCCTCTCATCAGGCGGCAGCCCTGAGCGATAAACTTCAATTTTCATCCCAGATTTTTTTCCGACCATGCCCAATCTTTCAACCATATTGTGCGAATTTCCGAAAATAATAGATTTTTTCCCTATTTCTTTTGCAACTTTCAAAGAAGAAGTAACAACACTTTCCCCAGTTTCATTTACAATTGCATGCTTTATCCTCCCCCTCGGCGCGCCCTGCCCCTCAATCAAAACAAAATCTTTTTTTCCGCAAATTTTTGACGCAAATTCAAGCGCATTTCCAATTGTAGCAGAAGAGGCAATAAATTGAAAATCATTATTTGCAATTCTTTTCATCCTCCACATCAAATTTGCAACATGGCTTCCCAAAGTGCCCGAATATGCGTGTATTTCATCTACAACAACATATTTCAATTTTGAAAAAAATTCCCCCCATAATTTATTATGGGCAAGCATAAAGTGCAGCATATCCACATTTGAAATAATAACATGCGGCATATCTTTTCTTATTTTCACCCTTTGAGAAGGGGGCGTATCCCCGTCATAAACAGCAGACCTTACTCCCAACATATTAAATTCCCTTATCCTTGCCCACTGATCCCGTGATAATGCTTTTGTCGGAAATAAAAGAAGAGAGCATTTCCCCCGCAACGCGGCTTCAACAACCGGAATCATATAGCATTCAGTTTTTCCGGAAGCAGTAGGAGCCATTAATACGATATTTTTTCCCTTTCTCACCGCATTAATTGCTTCTGCCTGGTGGGAATATAATTTTTTTATCTTCCTTCCCTGCAATACATTCCAAACTTCATCATCTACTCTAACCTTTTCATCATATTTTGCAGGAACTGGCTCCTCAACAAACCATTTCGGGGAAAAATTTTCAAGCATGATTATATTTATTAGGAAATAAATATATATTCCAGCACTTCCCCTTTCTTATCCAAAACCACAAACCCATACCTTTCAAACTGGAAAATTTCCCTCTCCTCGTCAGAATTGCAATTTCTTTCAGCCCAGCCCCACACTTCCTCAAGTGAATTTTCATTATATTTTCCGTCAATATACAAATCATGGGGCACAGCAACTTTTGCCTTAACTTTCGAACTCTCGCTTACCCATTGCACTTTTTTCTGCACTGCCCCTTCCTCACCCGCAAATTCGCATTTCAACAAAATAATCCTCCCCTTCTCCCCATTCGGCAAAATTCCTTCTATTTCCCCTTTTTCAATTAATTTTACATTACACCAATCTTTCAGCCTAAACACTTCACCCACATCAATTTCTTCCGCATCCCTGCCGCATATATGCACAGGGCTTGAAGCTTCCACTTCCCTTTCCCCCATCTCTTTTTTTTGGGGATGATTTTTCAGCACAACATTTTTTGCCTCAATTCCAGAAATTTCCAATTTTGTAGGATTGCGCACAAAAAACCTCCTTCCCGCCTCCCCGTCTATCAATTTTTTGTTAATAGAAAGCAATTTATCCCACCCAGGCTCGCTTTCCACTTTGCTCAAACCAAAAGACAAAACAAACTCCCTTATTGCTTCAGCCTTTATCCCCCTTCTCCTCAGCGCAGCAAGAGTAGGCAACCTTACATCATCATACCCGCTAACTTTCCCCTCTTCAATAAGCGGGGTAATTTTTCTTTTGCTTACAGGCGCCCCCTTAATAGCCAATCTTGAAAATGAAATCAATTCCGGCTTTCTTAATTCCAAAATATCCAATATTTCAAAATATAATTCATCTCTTAATTCATATTCCTTGCTTCTCATTGCATGGGTCACTCCTTCAATCGAATCAAGAATTGGCGCGACAAAATCATATGTAGGCCAGCATTTGTATTTTTCTTTTTTCCTGAAATGCTCCCCTTTAATTACCCTGAATAATGCCGGATCCCGCATTACAGTATTTTCAGATTTCATATTTCCCCTAAACCTCAATACTGCCTCCCCTTCTTCAAATTTCCCCCCCATCATTTTCCTGAATTCATGCAAATTCTCTTCTGTATGCTTTGCCCTGCACAAGCATTCCTTCCCTTTCTCCCTCCCTTCCTTAACTTCCTCGGCAGTGCAGGTGCATGCATATGCTTTATTTTTTAATATCAATTCATCAGCATTTTCATAAATTTTTTCCATATAATCTGATGAATATGTTATTTCCCCGCTCCATTCCACCCCAAGCCATTTCAAATCTTCAACAATATTATCAACAAATTCCTGGCTTCCTTTTGCAGGGTTTGTATCATCCATTCTCAACTTCATCTTCCCCCCATACTGTTTTGCCCCTTCAACATTCAGAAAAATTGCTTTTGCATGCCCTATATGCAAATAACCACTCGGTTCGGGCGGAAACCTTGTAACCACCCGTCCCTCTTCTGCATTCGGCAATTCAATTTTCTTTTCCCCCTCCTCTTTCTTTTTTACAAATGAATATTTTGCCAATTCTGCAAGGATTTCCTCTCTTTTCATTGCATTTACTCTCCCACATTCCTTCCCTATCTCTTCCATCAACTCTTTCACATTCCCCCTCTCCCCCGGAAATTCCATAATCACTTTTCCAACAACTTTCCCGGCAACAGCTCTCCCATACTCGCCCGCATTTTTCAATGCCCATTTTTTTATAGCTTCTTCAATTTTCCCTTCAATTTCCATTTCATCTATCTCCTCAAAATTTCCTCGCCCGCTTTCCCGCCCGCTTCAGCTTCCATAACTATCAGTTTCATATACAATTGTTTCCTCAAAACTATGCCTCTCCATTTCCTTCCTAATATCCTTGTCTTTCATTTTATTCACTTTAATGCATATCCCCCTCATCAATTTAATCAATTCCTTTCTCCTCTCCTTATAATGCGGAAATTCCCGCAATACATTTCCAATAATTTTTGCAGGAATTGCTATTTTGTGCGTATGTGCGCATTTAAGCGCCCATTTCCTTATGCAAATTTTAAGCGCTTCATCTTCTTCCATAAAAATTCCGTTTAAATATAATGGCTCGGCTTTCCACTGCTTCCTTTTCCTCCCCTTCTTGCATAAATTGACGGGTCAATGCCTCTCAATTTCATAATTTCAGCGCTTCCACCAGTAATCAAAACAGGCGCTTCCCCCAATTCATCCAAATTTTTCGCACCGCACAAAAACATTGAAGTTTTTATTTGCGAAACCCAATTCTCAACCTCTTCACCCACATTTTCTGCTTTTAAAAAAGGCATTGCCGCTCCAGATATTTTTGCGCCGATAGCAATCGCTTTTGCTGCATCAATCCCATTTCTCACTCCCCCTGAGCAAATAGTATTTCCAAATGCCGCGCATTCTGCAACAGCAGGTATAGTCGGATAACCCCACTCTTCAAAACCTTGTAATCTTCCCCCCCTTGCATATTCCACTTTGCTCCAGGAAGTTCCGCCTTTTCCAGACACTTCCACCCATTTCACGCCTCCATCAAACAATTTTTTTGCAATATTTGAATTTATTCCAGCACCGGTTTCTTTTGCAATAACAGGCACATCCAATCCTTCACACAATTTCCTAATATTTTCATAAACATTTTCAAAATTAGTCTCCCCTTCCGGCTGAATAGCTTCTTGCAATGCATTTAAATGCACTGCCAACCCGTCTGCTTCAATTTTTTGCACCATGCCCTCAATTTTCCCAACATCATATTCTTTCAATTGCACTGCCCCGATATTTGCAATAATAGGCACATCAGGCGCCACATCCCGCACCATATAATATTGCGCTTTCCCCTCATCTTCAAGCATGGGCCTCCCCGAGCCCAATCCAAGAGCCACTTTCTTTTCCTGCGCACCCTCGGCCAATTTCTTATTTATTTCCAGCCCTTTCTCCGTCCCCCCAGTCATGCCGGAAATAATTATAGGCGCATTCAATTTCCTGCCCAAAAATTCAGTTAAGCATTTCACTTTTTCCAAATCCAATTCAGGCAATGCATTATGCACAAAATGCACATCTTCAAACCCTGCGGGGTGCTTGTATTGTACCTCCCCTTCTTCGCATATTTTTATGTGTGTATCCTTCCTCTCATCAATTTTAGCCATGTAGTAAAATGGAAAATGGAGTTTAAAAATCAATTGAGCCGCCAGTATCAGGCTTCTCTAGTTCTCTCATACAACATGCCTGCCATGCTTCTTAGCTCCAAAATAAACTCCTCCTTAACTGGGGCATCAGGGTCAATATCTAGAACCCTGGTTAAAACTCCTTCCAGTTTTTGTCCAATATCTGCAAGGCTTTTCTTAGTCAGAAATCCACAGGGATTTGCCAGGATTCCTGTTTCCACCCATTTCGCCTCTCTCTCGGTTTCCCGATATCCTTGTTTCCGATAACCACTTCAAATAAATATTTCAAATATTTGCCCTGTTTCCATTTGCCCGGTTTCCCAACTCTTTTTTTATGCCGTTTTTCCATTCCTTCAACTATTTTTTCCTTCCCAGTCTTATCCTCCTCTGTTAGCCATCCCAGCCTTCTTGCTTTTTCCAAGATAATATCTCTTGCATCACCTATCCTTGCCGGCTCTTTATCACCAAGCACAAGAGCCAGATGCATCAAAGCCCCTGCTAATTTTTCATATGTCTTTAGCATGTGTTGAGTTATCCTGCCTTGTTTTTTTCCAATAATTGCCTCCGTCTGTTCAATCTCATCCCTTAATTTCTTATCCCACTGACTCCGGGATACAATCCCCCATCCCTTATCCTCTTCCCAGAAGACCTTATGGCCATCAATCGGCATCAACCCTTCCACAGCCAGCAGATACTTTCTAATCTTTCTAAATTCACTTAACTGGTGCTTCAGCTCTCCCATCTTTGCACTAGTAAACCCCATGGCTTCTCCACCTTTAATCATTTTATAACGCCTCTTATCATACACTTGCCATAGGCTACTATAAAAAATTATTCCAAAAATAATGGTTTTTCTTACCAAATAGTATGGTTTTTTAAACATTTAATGGAAAATATTTCCATGAAAGCAGAGTTTGATGAAAAAGATATAGATATATTGCAAATCCTAAGGGAAGACTGCTCTTTATCAAAAAAGCAAATAGCAAAAAAACTAAATCTTCCACTAACTACAGTCCATAACAGAATTCAAAAACTCAAAAATAGCGGGGCAATAGAAGCATTCAAAGCAGTCATCAACTGGAAAAAATTGGGCTATAATATATTTGCTTATGTGCATATAGAAATAAAATACGGGCAAAAGAACTATTCGCAGACGGAAACAGCCAAAAAAATCAAGCTGCTTGAAGACGTTGAAGAAGTGTCTATTGTTGCCGGGACCACTGACATAATAGCCAAAATAAAAAACAAATCCACCGAAGAGCTAAATGATTTTATTATAAACAAATTAAGAAAAATTGAAGGAGTTGACAAAACAAAAACATTTGTAATATTAAAGGAAATAAATTAATCAAACAAATACAATGCTCGCATATGCCACAACTTGTGATTCCTCCCCATTAGTTTCTTTCCCAGAATTAGTATATTTCCATGAGTTGGGGTCGTGCCCCCCGC
>JBDRNY010000072.1:0-8853 GCA_043810635.1 Microcaldota archaeon
TACATCTACAATTTCATTCCAATGCTTCTTTTTCGCAATTTGCACAGAATAACTGTCATTCCCATCCTTTCTTTTCCCTTTCTTCCACCTAACAAATCCTCCAAATACGCTTCTTGAGGCAGAGCCACTTCCCAATCTTGCAATAATACTCATTTCTTTTTTGCTTTTTATCTTCAGTGCAGAGCATAATGCAGCAGAAGCGGCTGCAAACCCTGATGCAGACGAGGCAATTCCTGCAGAAGAAGGAAAATT
The DNA here is from genome assembly GCA_043810635.1 of Microcaldota archaeon. Lineage (GTDB taxonomy): Archaea > Micrarchaeota > Micrarchaeia > Anstonellales > Anstonellaceae > 1-14-0-10-45-29. The sequence goes on from JBDRNY010000072.1 coordinate 253, forward strand.
ATTCCTGCTTGTTATTTTTATTCTCCATTTTACTTTCGGATATTTTTTTCCCAGCCTTTTTCTCACCAATTTCAGCCATTCCTTAATATTCCCATCTTCGCATTTTTTTCCATTTAAATAAAAGTCATCTTTCTTAAATTCATCTGAAATTATCAATTTTGTCCTCGTCCAAATTTTCTTCTTATCCAAAGTAAAAGAAACACTGTCATTTAAGGGCAATTTCAGCAAATCATTTCTTTTCCCCCAATATTTAATCAATGCAATATTAGGCGCAGCAATTGCATTTGCACTTATTTTCATAATATTCTCATCATCCTTTCCAATATAAACATTTCACCCGAATTTATTATGGGTGTGAGGTGATATTATGAAAAGTTATACAGAATATTTGTGGTTTAATACATCTAAAAGAAAGGAAATAGTGCCTATACATGAAAAAGTGGAAGAAACTGTTTCCAAATCAAAAGTAAAAGAAGGATTTTGCCTTGTTTCTGCAATGCACATTACTGCGGCAGTGTATGTAAATGACCAGGAAAGTGGTTTGTATGAAGATATTGAAGAATGGGCGGAAAAATTAGCTCCATTCAGAAGAGATTACAAGCACCACCAGACAGGAGAAGACAATGGGGATGCCCACCTCAAGCGCCTATTAATAGGCCATCAGGCAATTATTCCAATTACAAAAGGGCAACTGGATTTAGGCCCGTGGGAAAGAATATTTTATGCAGAATTTGACGGGCAGAGAAAAAAGAGAGTAATAGTGAAAATAATTGGCGAATAACCAAAAATTTTTAACTATTACTTGAGCCACTGTCTCATGAACCAAGCCACATATCTCTTTCTATTTTTTTCAGCAGCACTATTTATGGGTTGTATCAGCGACGGTGTTTCGCCTACTCCTCAAGCTTCAGATGGTGGTTCTGCTACACCAACGCAACAAGTCCCAGAGTCTCAAGATGTTTCCATGTGTGATGATATTAGCTCTGATTTAAGGGGGGTTTGTTATCGGACATTTGCAGAAAGGACTCTGGATCCAACCCTCTGTAGCAATATCAAGAATGAGGCAGTTCATGAGGCAGTTCTAACAATGTGCTACACGAATATTGCAATTGGAAAAGATGATTTGACTGTTTGTGAGCTAGATCCAGAGCCTATTTTCTGCTACGAGTCAGCAGGGCGCAGGTGCGCTTGCCTTGTTTGGATAGCTGAAGAGCATCCGCAATTTTGCAGAGAAGTTGAGTCCAAAGGGTATTATCCAGAAAACTGTTAATCAACGAAGAGGCTCAAAGGAAGGTACGCAATAGTGAAAATAATTGGTGAATAAAAGCGTTTGTTTCTTTACTCCTTTTCCAGTTCATGCTCTTTCCTCATAGCCTTTCGTATGTTTCCCATTTTTTCAAGCTTCTGCCGCTCTGCGGATTTTCCCTCTGTTTGCGGGATATGTATTGTATAATCAATTTCCCAATTATACTCTGGCGGCGCGCCTTTTCTTTTTTCTATCAAAAGCCATTCATTCTCTTTTTCTGCATCCCTTGCAGCCCTCTCAAAAAAGTTTGTGCCGCCTTTCTCCCCCCCTATCAAAAAGGCTGTTTTGACATTAGCATTTTTGCCAATATTCTGCTTTATCTCCACAGTATGTCCTGCGCCCGCAAGCACAATAACTCCCGATTCTTTGTATCTTGAGAGAGCTTCGGCCATCTTTTCTTCCCGGAACCTTCCAACTTTTCCATCATATTTCATCCTCTCAAGTCCTACTTCCGCAGGCATCTCCCCAAGCTCCTCAACTATTTCCTCTTCGCTTGCGTCAATTGCCAGCACATCAAACCCCTGTCTGTGCGCACTTTTTACCATCTCAAGTATTGATTGCCCTGCCTTGCCCAGGTCATAGTCCCAGTATCTTTTAATATGGTTTTCAACTTCAGCATAATCTCCTGTTTCTTTTGCCCTGTCAAGCATTTCCTGCATATCCGTACTAAAATACTCAAGGGCTATGCAGCCAAAGCCCTCTTTTTTGAATTGCCCCAAGTGCTCTGATATTATTTTTCTATGAAGCTCAAGCGTATGGGTTTCTCCGAAAATAATGATATCAGGCTTTTGGGACAAAATAGAAGCAAAAATTTCCCCGGCGCTCATTGGCTTGAACTGGCTTATATACCCCGTATATTGTTTCATATACTCTGCATCATCATCCTGCTTTTTTGCAAAAATCTGAAATAGCAACAAATCGCCCCCTCTTCTTTCTCCTTATCCAATACCATCCTTTCTTCTGGAATATTAATATTATCATCTATCAAACTTCTGGCACCAATCCATGCTTCACTCATCGCATTGCCTAAACTATTTTGAAAAATCAAGCTCAAACGGGTTTGCGCTTACCATTATCTCTCCCATAGGTGCAGTGCTGTAAGCCTTCCCGCTTCCCCAGTATTCAGGATCAGGAGCTTCACCTATATCCTCCTGCGGTGGCTTCTCCCTTCTTTTGTATTTATGCCCGTTTGACATTGTAAAAAAGCAGGCATCTATAAATTTTAAACCTTCTTTTCTTCTTAATATGCAAAAAAGGTGATTTTCATGAAAGAGGAATGCTGCCCAAAATTCAACCCCTCCCCCTGGAATAAGAAGGAGATTAAATGGAAGAAAAAGAAATTTATCAAAGAAAAAGTATTTACAATTTTTTACATGCCTATTAATTTCGGGGGAGTAATGCAAAAAGTAATGAAAAAGCTTGAAAATGCGAAAGCAAAATGCCTCCAAAATATGGGCCTCTCATACCATACTTCTCCATGGAATATGGAAGTATATATCGCAGTTGATAAAAAAATTCCAAATTCAGAAAATACAGAAATAAGCGGAAAATTCCTTTCCAAAGTATATGAAGGCCCATATAAAGATACAAAAAAATGGTGCAATGATTTTTCCTCTTATGCCAAAAGCAAGGGCAAAACAATTTCAAAGATGTATATGTGGTATACTACCTGCCCGATATGCGCCAAAAAATGGGGTAAAAACTATGTAGTTATACTCGGGGAGTATCGTTGATTTTCAGTTTTATCGACGAACAACCTTCCCCTTTTTAATCTTTTACTGAGTCTATAAATTTTGGGTTCTTGTTTTCAAGCGCCCCCCAAAACCCAGTGATGTTGGGAGGCATAGGATGGAAAATACAAAAAAGGCAGTGCTGGTGTTATCTGACGGCACAACAATCCATGGCAAAGGCATTGGGACAGAATCCACCCGTTCTGGGGAATTGGTATTCAACACTTCTATGACAGGCTATGGCGAAGCATTAACAGACCCTTCTTATGCAGGCCAAATTCTCATCATGTCTTACCCCCTTATCGGAAACTATGGTTTCAACAAAGAATGGATGGAAAGTGAAAAAGTGCAGGTGGAAGGATTTTGCATAAGAGAAGCCGAAATCTCCCCCCATCATGTAAAAAACAATACTAATTTGGACAAATATTTGGAAAAAGAGGGGGTTGGGGGCATTTGCGAAATTGACACACGCGCATTGGTAAGAAAAATACGCACAGGGGGGGTAATGCCCTGCGCATTGCAGGTATATGAAAAACAAAAGCCAAATATTGAAGAATTGCTTTCTATTGCAAAGAAAACAGAATATTCTTCCCAAAATTATGTGCAAAAAGTTTCTGAAAACGGAATAGAAGAATATGGAAAAGGAAAAAAGAAAGTCGCATTAATAGATTACGGGGTAAAAGGGAATATTATACAAGAATTGAACAAGCGGGATATTGCAGTTACAAGATTTCCATATAATGCAAAAGCAGATAAAATAAAATCCATCTCTCCTGACGGAATTTTGCTTGCAAACGGGCCCGGAGACCCTGCAATGCTGAAAAATGAAATTAATGAAATCAAAAAATTAATGGATTTGCCATTAATGGGCATATGCCTTGGGCATCAATTGCTTGCATATGCCGCAGGCGCAAAATGCTATAAATTAAAATTCGGGCACAGGGGGGCAAACCACCCGGTATTAGACAAAAAATTGCAACAAGTGTTTATAACAACCCAAAACCACGGCTTTGCAATTGATGAAAAATCTTTGCCAAAAGAGTGGGAAATTACCCATGTAAATTTAAATGACAAAACTTGCGAGGGGATACAGCACAAATCCCTCCCCATCTTTTCAGTGCAATACCATCCAGAAGCCCACCCCGGCCCAAGGGATTCAAGATATTTGTTTGACAAATTTGCAAAAAATTTATGAGTGATTTTCATGCCAAAAGACGAAAAAATAAAAAAAGTTCTGGTAATCGGCTCAGGACCAATAGTAATAGGCCAGTCAGCAGAATTTGACTACTCAGGTTCGCAGGCATGCAAAGCACTCAAAGAGGAGGGAGTGCACATAGTATTGCTAAATTCCAACCCAGCAACAATACAAACAGATTCCACAATGGCAGATACAATTTACATCGAACCTCTCAAGGCAGATGTATTGGAAAAAATAATTGCAAAAGAAAAGCCTGACGGAATAATTGCAACAATGGGCGGGCAAACCGCATTAAATTTGGCAATGGATTTGCACAAAAAAGGAATTTTGAAAAAATATAACTGCCATTTGCTTGGCACAAATGTTGATGCAATACAATTATCAGAAGACAGGGGGGATTTTGTAAATTTATTGAAAAGAATTGGAGAGCCATTGCTTGACAGTGTTGCAGCAAACACAAAAGAAGAAGCATACACATTTGCCTCCACCCACAAATATCCCTTAATTTTGCGCCCAGCATTTACATTAGGAGGCACTGGAGGAGGAATAGCATACAATAATGAGGAATTTGAAAAATTGCTGGATTTGGGGTTTACTCTTTCCCCTGCCCACCAAGTGCTTATTGAAGAGAGCGTGCTTGGATGGGGGGAAATTGAATATGAAGTGATGAGGGATGAGAAAGGAAATTGCATTACAATTTGCAATATGGAAAACATAGACCCAATGGGAATACACACAGGCGAAAGCGCTGTTGTTGCCCCTTCCCAAACCCTTTCTGATGATGAGTATCAAATGCTACGCTCTGCTTCCCTGAAAATAGTCCGGGCATTGAAAATTATTGGAGGGTGCAATATACAATTTGCGCTCAACCAATCCACAGGGAAGTATGTAGTAATTGAAGTAAACCCCCGCCTTTCCCGCTCATCAGCATTGGCATCAAAAGCAACAGGCTACCCTATTGCGCGTGTTGCCGCAAAATTAGCATTAGGCTATTCTTTAAATGAAGTAATGAATGCTGTTACAAAAACCACTCCCGCCTCCTTCGAACCTGCATTAGACTATGTTGTTACAAAAATACCGCGCTGGCCTTTTGACAAAATGCCCCAATCAGACAGAAAATTAGGCACCCAGATGAAAAGCACGGGGGAAGTGATGGCAATAGGGCGCACATTTGAGCAATCATTTCAAAAAGCCCTTTCCTCTTTAGACCAAAAGCTTCCTGACATGTCAAAAGCAGATTTGGAATTTCATATGACAAAGGCAACTGATTGGAGAATATTTGCAATATTGCAGGCATTGAAAAAAGGCCAAAAACCTGAAGATATTGCAAAGAAAACATCAATCCACCCCTGGTTTATTGACAAAATTTCAAATATTGCAAAAATGGAGGAAAAGATAAGGCACTCCCTCACCCCTGAAATTTTGAAAGAGGCTAAAAGAATGGGCTTTTCAGATTCGCAAATTGCAAAATTTTCAGGAAAAACCGAGGATGAAATAAGAAAAATGAGAAAAGAAAATAAAATAATCCCAGTATACAAAATGGTTGACACTTGTGCAGGAGAGTTTGAGGCAGCCACCCCCTATTATTATTCCACTTATGAAGATGAAAATGAAAGCATAAGCGATGACAAGAAAAAAGTAATTGTATTGGGTTCAGGCCCGATTAGAATAGGGCAGGGAATTGAATTTGACTACTGCTGCTGCCATGCATCTTATGCATTAAAGGAAAAAAATATACAATCCATTATGATAAACAACAACCCCGAAACAATTTCAACAGATTTTGATACATCTGACAAATTATATTTCGAGCCCCTTGATTTTGAGCATGTAATGGATGTAATTGAAAATGAAAAGCCGATGGGAGTGATTGTCCAGTTTGGAGGGCAGACTTCAATCAATTTGGCAGCAAGATTGGCGGAAAACGGTGTAAACATTTTAGGCACATCAGTTGATGCAATAGATTTATCCGAAGATAGGGAGCGCTTTAGGCAAATATTGCAGAAATTAAAAATAAAGCAGCCTGAAAACGGCACAGCCACCACATTAAAGCATGCAATTGAAATAAGCAACAAAATAGGCTACCCTGTTGTGGTGCGCCCCTCTTATGTTATTGCGGGAAGGGGCATGCAAATTGTTTATGATGAAGAGGAATTGAAAAAATATATGGATGAAGCGGTTGAAGTATCCAACAAGAAACCTGTATTGATAGACAAATATATTGACAGGGCAATTGAATGCGAAATTGACGGAATTTGCGACGGAAAAGAAGTATGGATTGCAGGAATAATGGAGCATATTGAGCGCGCCGGAGTGCATTCAGGTGATGCGTCATGCGTTGTTCCCCCAGTGCGCCTCAAACCCGAAGTGCAGAAGAAAATTATTGATGCATCAGAATTAATATCAAAAGAAATCGGGATAGTGGGGGCATTGAACATACAGTATGTAGTAAGAGATGATGAATTATATGTATTGGAATTAAACCCCCGTGGAAGCAGAACAATGCCGTATTTGTCAAAGGCAACAGGCATACCTATTGTAAAAATAGCAACAGACATAATGCTTGGTGAAAAATTGTCTGACCTCAAAATACCAACGCCTTCCCAAAAATATTATTCAGTAAAATCCGTAGTATTTCCATTCCTAAAACTTCCGGGAGTTGATTTTGTGCTCGGCCCTGAAATGAAATCAACAGGGGAAAGCATGGGAATTGACAAATCCTTCCCGCTTGCATACTACAAATCTTTGCTCGGTGCAAACCTTAATATTCCTGAAAAAGGCATAATTGCATTTTCCCTGAAAAAAGGAGACCAGGAAAGGGTGCTGCCCCTTGCGCAGAAATTGGTAAAAATGGGCTATGAAATTGCAGCAACACCCGGCACGGGAGAGCATTTGAATTCAATAAAATTTTCCAAATTGCTCAAAATAAAGAATGGAAAGCCGAATTTGGTTTCTGAAATAAAAAGCAACAAAATAAAAATGGTAATAAACACCCCCTCAAAAGGAGGGCGCGCCCACACAGACGGATTTGCAATCCGCCGCGCCGCAATTGAGGCAAACATTCCCTGCATAACAAATTTCGAAGCGGCTGAAGCATTGATTGATGCAATAGAAAAATCCAAAAAATCCTCGCTTGAGCCGAAAGCATTGCAGGAATATTGGGAGAAATGATGTTCTATGGGGGGTTCCGAAATAGATTTTAGTAAGAAAAAAGTTTTCCTTTTTGATTTAGATGACACTTTAATAAACACAACTGAAGCAAATGAAATCGGTCTAAGAAGAGCCTACAAAAAGCTGTCTGCAGAATGCCATGACGACATATCCAAAAAACTACCAAAGAAAGAGTTTATCAAAGATTTAATCAGTATTTATAACACAAGAAAAGATGAGCATGGGGAAGAGTTTTTTGATTTTGACGCAGAAGTATTTGAGATATACTGCAAAGAGAACCTTCCTCAGAAGGCTTTGCGCCTAAATCACATGGGGCATTCTCTTGCAGCAAGGCTATTTTGGAATTTTAGACATGCAAAAAATAACTCCTTAATGCCTCATCCACACGCATTCAATATATTAAATAAATTAATAAATTCTGGAATAACTATTCTCTGTGTAACTCAAGGCAAATGCAATTATCAACATACTAAAGCAATGATAACTGATATCGAAAGCAGAACACAGGCTGTTTTGGTGACAAAAGACAAAAAAAGCGAACTAACAAAACATATAAGCCTGAGAAAAATTCCACCAAGTGATGCTGTAATGATTGGGGACAAAGAAACCGACATACTGGCTGGTGAAAATGCTAATATAAATACCGTGCTGATAAAGAAAGACGATAGCAAACTATCAATGGGTTGCACCCCCAGCATAACTTTATCAAATCTCGGGGAACTTTTAGAGTTAATCCCAGAGTTGAAAATGGACAAACATGGTGGGACGCAAGATTAAAATAATGGAGGGAGATATGATGAATGGTGATTCAATGGGTGTCGAGGGCAACATACTAGGGCTACTCAAGGAAAGACCTAATGGAATGGATATCTTTGAATTATCTAATGAGCTTAATGAGGATTCAAGAAAAATATTGCCTATACTTTCAGAGCTTCAAAGCAGAAAAAAAATCATGAGCGGGCTCATAAAACTCCAGTCTAATGATCTTCAGTCATTCCAAAGAAAATATTTTGTCTCCCCATAGCTCCTTTAAATCTTCGCTCTATCATCTGTAGAGGTTCAAGTTCTATGTCCTGTTAGGTGCTGTTTATGGCAAACGAGGATTTTCCAAAAAAAATCGATATTTTTGTGAAAAGATATAACTCAATTCTTTGGCTTGGTTCTACTGTGTTATTACTCATTATAGGAAGTATAAC
>JBDRNY010000073.1:0-3919 GCA_043810635.1 Microcaldota archaeon
TGCTACCCATAGAATATTTTTGTGGAGAAGAAATTGGGCTGTTGACAATTTTTCATAATTAAAATTTTTGTCAAGCCCTGTTGCAAGCGCGTCAACACCAGATTTTGAAGCTTCTTCCCCGCTTAATATGTTTATTCCAAATTGTTTTATTTCATCTTTTAACCCGTCCGCGCCTACAACATAAACATTTTTTGGTTTTGGGGAAAGGGAATTCAGATAATGGGCAACAGCATATGAAGAAGCCATTATTTCTTCCTTTTTTGCAGAAATTCCCAAAGAAGAGAGTTTTTGCGCAACCCCTTCACGCGAAAGGGAGGCATTGTTTGTTAAAAATGAAATGTTTATTCCGGCATTGCGGATTTTTCCTATTGCTTCTCCTGCTCCGGGAATTATGCTCCCCCCGCGGTAGATTACTCCGTCCAAGTCAAATATTATTTTTTCAAATTTTTTGCCCATAAGAAGAATTGAAATAGAAAATTCAAAAAGGGGAGTGGCGCAAATGTTTTAAAGAAAGGAGGAGTGGAAGGGATGATGCTGGAAGGGTCAATAGATTATTTTCTCACATCCCTCATTGCGATACTGGTTATCCTAAATCCTCTCTCAACAATAGGGGTTTTTCTTTCGCTTACAAAAGGGATGAAGAAGATAGAGAAGTATAAAGTGGCTTTTAGGTCAAGCTTGGCAGCATTTTGCATACTCTTCTTTTTTGCATTGACAGGCTTTTGGATATTTCAGATTTATTCAATTACAATTGATGCTTTCAGGATTGCGGGAGGAATTGCGCTTATGGCATTGGGCATTAATATGCTGTTCAGCAACCGCGGCAAGGAGCATGAAAAAGGGGATTTTGAGCAAATATATCTTGTCCCTCTTGCGATACCCCTGGCATCAGGGCCTGGCACAATAACCGCAACAATTGTATTGGCAGGAAATGTGCTGGATTTGGTGCATCAATTCCTCCTCTGGGGGGTGCTGTTTGTTGCATGCGCCATAAATTATGTTGCACTAAGATTTTCTGAAAATATTGACAGATTGCTCGGCAGAGACGGGATTGCGGCAATGGTAAAAATAATGGGCCTGCTTGTATTGTCAGTTGGAGTGCAGTTTATAATTACTGGCCTGAAAGGAGAATTTCCGATGTTTTTAGGGTGAAACAGTTTATTCTATAATAATTGCAAAGGGTGAAAAAATGGACTTGGGGATATGGGATGATGATGTGGCAAAAACTATGGACAGAGTTGGGCATGGAAAAAGGGCGCTTGTATGGAAAATAAGCAATTTGTTCGGAAAAATAAATATTTTGGCAATAATGTTTGCGCTGATATTTATTGTTATAACGGCAATATATTATTTTGTCGTCGGTGGAGGGGGGATGATTTTTGACATCCTTCTTGGCATAGCATTAATCGGAATAATCAGCACAGTATTTACATTTGGAATATACTCTCTTTGTATGCTTGCTTTTGCAATAATCCAAAAAGAATATTTGTGGGCGGCAGGGATATTTTTTGTGGCAGTGCTTGCGGTTCCATATAAACATTTCAAAGGAAAGGAAATTGAAGAGAGGGGCTATGCTGAGAAAGAGGATAATGTTGGGGAATATTTTGAAGGGAAAAGGAAAAAGAAGGAGAAATAAGCGGGTGAAACAGGGGTTTGCAAAAGAAAAGGGTTCTACATAAATTCTGCCAAGTCCGCCTGCTTGTTTTTTTCATCCACAAATATTGAATCAATGTCTTTTTGTATCAAATCCAGTCTCTGCTTCAAATATTCCGGTAAATTATATCTTTTTGCCAATTCGCGGGAAGGTTTGAGGTATTTTTCAATTCCCCCTTTGTATACTGTAAGCAGTAATTTTCCGTTGCATCTGGAGCATTTGCCTGAAAGGGGCACTCTCCTGTATTTTGCATTGCAGTCTGTGCAGCGGAACATCTGGCGGGAGAAAGAACGGAGATTTCCGTACATGTCTGGGAGGAAATGGGAAAGCAACACCCTTTTTGCAACATCTGAAGAGTCTACTGCGCGCAATTTGTCTTCTAATTCAAATTCTGCCGCAACTTTTGAAACCATTTTTTTCTCAAGCGAAACATAGGAAGTTATTATAGGGCCTTCTTCTATGCTGGATACCGGGTGGGTGTAATGCAAATTTCCGTATTGGGCGGGGGTGTTGAGAAGGGATTTTACTGTCGGAATTTCCACTTCAAACGGAGGGGTGAATTTTTGTGCTGCTTCATAAAATGAAAGCGGGTAAGAGGAAACTGTTTCCATTGTATGCACTTCATCATCAACTTCAGTGGGGTCTATGCGCGTGGTAAGCACAAGCGGGGCGTCCATTGTCCCCCCTCGGGAGGCAGGAAGAAATTTTCGCGAGAAATTAAGGAGGGCATCCATAAGCAGCATAAGGCAGTCTTCATCCCCGTCGCATTGGTGGGCAACTATCCCGTTTGCTATCAGGGTATGGTGAGGCTCAACAGTAAGTGAATAGACCTCGCTTCTTTTCACATCTTTCATCTCAACAATTTTGTCAAAGTATGCATCGCCTATTTTGTCTATTCGTTCAGGGCCCTTTCTGCTTTTCCACCTTTGCAGCAGTTCTTCAGCCCTTTTCTGTTTCCAGCCTGCAAACCCTATTTCACATATAAATTTTTCTGCATTATTTGAAAATATCCTTAATTTGTGCAGAACTGCGTGTTTTGGATGCTTGTCATTTTTTTCTGAAAAAGAATGCCTGATACCGAAGCGCAGCAGGAGAAATGATATGCCGTCTATGAGTTGCTTGCTTACTGAACTTAAGTTTACTTCAAGCGTGCTGTAGTGCGATACTGATCCGTCGCCTAAAAACAGGCCAGACATAAGCGCACGCACTTTTTCTTTAGGAAGAGAGAGTGCAAATGGAGGTACTGCTTTCTCACGCGCATTTTTCCCGGCGCCAAGTGATGTGAAAAAATCGTAGATTAGCCTGGAGCATATCGTTGCAGTTTCATTTCCAAGATATGGCTTTATTCCAAAAACCTTCACTATTTTTTCTGCAATAAGCTTTTTGACCTTTGGATTAGAAGCGGCAAAACCTATCTGGTAGTTTGCTTTTTTTCCCTTGCCTATTCTTGCATGTCCTTCTGCCAGATATGCTCCCAGCAAAAATAGAAAATCATTATCACAGGCAATGGAATAAGGAAATTTCACCTTGTCTCTCTTGGCAGTTATCTTGCAATTTCGGATTTCTTGGGGAGAAATGAACTCCCTGGCAAGCTGTATCGGATACGAACGGCGATAGATGAAATTTGTAAGTCCTTTATATGTAAGCCCGTATTTTTTCGCTATTTCTCTCCTGTTTTTCCCTGCAAAAATATCTTTATTAGCATTTACCATTACATTGTCAGAATAATCTGGCAAGACAAATTCTTGAATGTCTTTTTCTTCCACATCTATTTTAATCGGGACTATGGATTCTTCAAGCCCGTATGCGGGGCTTTTTCCGTTTCGTGTGGGAAATGGATGGTCGGGGGTTACAGATATTTTTCTTCCGGATTTTGTTTTGAGTTCCAATAATTTCTGAGGAGGGTGTTTTGAAACATGAGTAATCTTCGCAATTTCAAATTTTTTGGCCTTTTGGTCGTATGCTAGAGTTTTTATCCCATTTACCTTTGAATAAACCGTTCCAAAATCGTCGGTTTCTGTTTTATTCAGATTATTTTCCACAAGTTCTTTCAGTTTGACTAGCCTCCAGTTGCCATTTTGAAATACCGGCATTTTTGTATCCCCTGAAAAGCAATTCCTTCTTTTTGCACAATGGAAGTATGGGTGGGCAAATCCTACGCGCGCATTTGTAAATCCTATAATGCGGGAAAGCACTCCTGCAGAAGTGTGGGGGGAAAGCCCTATTGTAAGGTGGCCCAGCAAATCCTCATAACTTTTCAAATTA
>JBDRNY010000074.1:0-20335 GCA_043810635.1 Microcaldota archaeon
AAGTCGGAGATGGCTTTTTCATTATTTTTGAGCTTGGCGTATAATTTCCCCCTTTCAAAATAAAGCTCTGAGTCCTGCCAATCCAGGCCAATAGCCTCTTGGTAGTCATAGATGGCAGAATAAAAGTCTGAGTCGCTTGAATATGCTTGGGCGCGTTTTACATACCATTGCTTATTTGCATGCCACTGCCTATTATGCCGGTTTAGCTCTATGAGCTTGGAATAATCTGAAACTGACTCGGCATATTTGCCGATTTCAAAATAAGACTGCGCACGGAATTGGTATGCTTTCCCGCTCTTTGGCTCAAGCCGTATTGCCTCAGACAGGTCATCTATTGCCCCATCAAATTCCCCCTGATAGAAATGCACAATGCCCCGCTTCAGAATAGGCTGGGATGAATTTGGATTTTCTGCAATTTCTTTTGTGTAAAACTTGACCGCATCTCCATACTTCCTTTTTCCATCTGAGGAGATTTCTCTCCCATCATAATATTCGCGGGTGGGGCGATAGTCCTCTTCCAGGTGCATCTTGAAGTCCTCTATTGCCTCAACATGCCTGTTTTGCAGATAGTATACAGAGCCGCGGAGCAGATAGGCATCTATTGCATTTCTTGATACCAAACTCTCACAATCCTCCAGTGCAAGCTCAAATTTTCCAAGTTTTAGATAAGCTTTTGCCCGATATTTATAGGCATCGTCTATACGAAAGGAATATGTTTCATTGTCAAATTTTGCAAAACGGCTGAAATCTGAGATGGCTTTTTCCCACTGGCCCAAATCAAAGTAAATCTTGCCCCTGTCAAGAAGCGGATAGGCTCTGCCAAAGACAAAATTATCTGGGTAGAGTTCTATTGATTTTGTATAATTCTCAATGGCTTTTTTCTTATTCCCGGCCTTCAGCCATGCATATCCAAGCTCGGCATAAATCCATTTGATTTCTGAGCCCAGCTTCAGCACCTCCTCCAAATCGCTGATTGCCTTGTCGTACTCCTCCAGCCCGATGTAGATACTGCCTCTCTTCGCATAAGCCATGGCTTTTGATTCCTGATCCGGCGCATTGGCTATAGCCAGTGTGTAATCCCTTATACTGCTCTCCCCATACCTGAACCCCGGCCGGGTGAGATAGGCGTCAAAATAGCTTGAATCAAGCTCGATTGCTTTTGTGAGAAATTTTTCTTTCTCAGGATAAGACTGTATCACGCCGAGATGAAAATAAACGTCTGGATTGTTCGGCTCAAGCCTTGCGGCATGCTCCAAATCTGCACAAGATTTTTGCCACCCCTTATGGCTCTCCATCCAATCTCCATAATGCTTCTTCTCTCGTGCAATTGCCCTTCTGATGAGGGCTCTTACATTGTTTGAATCTGCTTCCAGCTCCCTATCGCATTCTGCAATTACCTTGTCAGGATTTTTTATTGATTTATAGGCTGCATAGCCCTTAAATTCCTTTTGTGGCACGGAATGTTTCAGAGCATTTGAATCTGCGCTCTTGCAACCGTGAAAAAACAAAATACCAAGAGTGGCACAGCCTGCGGCTATACTCCGCAGTTTTGGCAAGAAGCCAGTATGCCTCCCAGGATTGGCGTGCATAGTAATAAATTTGTTTTTGAAGGCATTTATTTGTATCTGTAGCCGACGCCTTTCATTATGCCAAAACACTTCTTTCTCAAGCTTAAACCAAAAAGCCTGCCCAAAATCCCATGCAAAACTAATTTCTCCTCTTTGACATTCCGGTTATTTTTGCTTTTTCTGCCTGTTTCTCAAGCTCGTCCATGGCTTCGCGCACAGCATTCATCAATCCAAATTCAGAAGAGCTTGTGCGGAGCATATTTCTTCCCCTTATATGGGCAGATACAAAATATTCCCTCCCAGTCTGCTTTATGTGGAGGGAAAGCGCGGTTGCACCTATTGTTTTTTTCAATTTTTTCAAAAGCTTTTCCCCTTCTTTTGCAATATCCTCTGAAAGAGATTTTTCAGTTCCATGCAATCCTGAAACAACAACAGGAAGCCTCATCCTCTCTCTCACAACAACTTCCAAAATATCTTTTGCAGTAATTATTCCTGCAGGCCTTTCTTTTTCAACAACAATAAGGCCAGCCCTTTTTTTATTAAGCATTTTTTTTACAGCATCTGAAAGCGATGAATTAAAGGAAATTGTTTCAACCTCTTTTTTCATAAAAGAATAAACAGGCAAATCCGTGCTTTTCTTCCCTTTCCCCTTTATCCTCGGTATTTTTGATTCATGGCGCATGCGGGTGGGAAGCAAGTCAAATACAGAAACAACCCCAACCAATCTCCCGTTTTCCAATACTGCCAATCTGCGCACATTGCCTTCCCTCATAATTGTGTTTGCAACAGAGGAAGATGCATAGGCATCAACAGTCATTATAGGGCTTGACATATGGTTTCTCACTTTATGCCCTTTCAAATAGCCCTCTTTGTCAAGCATGGAAAGAATATCCCACCTACCGATGCTTCCGATTAATTTGTTTTTGTCCATTACAGGCAATGTTTTGAACCTTCCTGCAAAAAAAGACCTGCAAATATCTTCACTAGAATCTTCAATGCGGATTATGGGGGTTGCTATTACCATGCTTTTTGCAAATGTTTTTGCAGGGTCCATGGATTTTTCCCTTAATTTCCTTTCATCAATAATTCCAAGGTATTTTTTCCCTTCAAATACAAGCACTCCCAAGCCGTATTTTTTTATTTTTGAAATTGCCTTTGAAACAGGCTCATTTGCATTAACAGTTATTGCCTTTGACAATTGCATCCTATCACCCCGCTTGCAAAAACTATCAGCCCAATATTTAATAATGCGTATATTCACATCCGTGAAATTTTCCCAATTCCCAAAACATCCATTGCTTTTCCCAGCATATTCATAAATGCCTTTACTTCAGTCAATCTCATGCCTGAAAATTGCTTTGCCTTGTCTGAAAGCACTGGAGTGGTTGTGTAAAATTTGTTGAATGCAGAGGAAAATTCAATTGCAAACTCACATATTGGATGCACCTGGAATGTTTTTGCGCACCCTTCCAATACCTCTTCCCATAAAAGCATCAATCTCAAAAGCGCCTTTTCCTCCTCATTATATTCATATTTTTCATCAATTGCCGAAGCATCAACTTTTTTCTCTTTTGCCTTATCCAATATATGCAATGCACGTGCATATGCATATTGTATATAAGGCCCGGAATCCCCTGCTAAAGAAAGTGCTTTATCATAATCAAATACAATCTTCTGGTTTGCAGAAGTGCGCAAAAATGAATATCTTATTGCGGCAATTGCAACAGCATTTGAAATTTTTTCTTTCTCCTCTTCAGAATATTCCCCTGTTACCTTTTTTTCAGCCCTTTTTTTTACTTCAAGCATAAGCTCATCTGCAGAAAAGCCCGGCCCCTCCCCTTTTTTCATCCAGGTGCCTTCCCTTCCGGAAAACCTTCCTGAAGGCAGTACAACATGCTCATATGCCAAATGAATCGAATTGTCAGCTTCCTTCCCATATTTCATTTTCCTCAACACAGCAGAAATAACTTTTTGAGGGTAGCTTTGCTCCATGCCTATTACATTTACAACAATATCTGCTTTCCTATACTCCCTCCCTTCCCCTACTTTGGTTGTCATATATGCAATTTTTCCATTAGGCTGCTCAATAAATTGGGAATATGAAAATTTGCTTTCCAGCAACCCGAATTTCCACATCTGAAATGCAACATCTTTTCCAGTATAGGTGGCAGTCCCATCACTCCTTATCAATATCTTATCCGCATTTTCCATCCCTTCAAATTCTTTTACATCATCTAATTTCACAATCCAGCAGCCTGCATTTTTCCCTTCTTTTTCATGCACCACTGCGCCGGAATTTTTTATTTTCTCAATTCCCTCCTCAAACACCGTGCGCATAATATCTGATTCAAAAATAAGCAAATCATGAAAAATTCCGAGGGAAAAAGCTGTTTCATACTGCGCGTTCACAACTTTTTCAACAGTCTTTCTTGCAAATGCAGATTCTTTTGTTTCCCCTTCTTCAAGTGTTTTGAGAAGCTTTCTTATTTTTGCGTCAATAACAGAGTCTTTTGCCTTGTTTGCAACTTCAACATATTGCCAGCCAACTATATGGTCAAATTTTCCCTTAAACTCTTCATACCCCTCGGGCACGGGGGGAGCACCTAAATTATTCTGCCCCCATATAGACTGCGCAATCTGCAATCCCAAATCATCTATATAATCAATTCTTTCAACAGCATATCCCGCATTTTGCATTGCATTTGAAAGAACATCCCCTAAAAGCGCATTTCTCAAATGCCCCACATGCCAGGGCTTGTTTGGATTTACCGAAGGAAATTCCACAATCGCTTTTTTATTTTTGGAAGGAAGCTTTCCCCATTTCCCTTCAGCAGCATTTTCAATCAATTTTTTCCAGAAATTTTTTGAAAAATAAAAATTCAAATACGGGCCAGAAGGTTTTACTTCCCCTACAAATTCAGGCCATTTCCCTTCCACAGCCCAGCGCGCGCTTAATTTAGCAGGATTTTCACCCCTTTCTTTTGCAATAGAAAATGCCAAAGTAGAGCACCAGTCTGCCTGCCCCCCTTTTGGAAAGCAAAAGCTGGCAATTGCTTTTTCCAATTCAGTATCAGCCGCTTTTGCAAGCGCCTCCCCCAATTCATTTTTCCAGTTTTCCAGCATATTTCTCACTCACTCTTTAACGAAAAAGCTGAATTTAAGGATGTCGTGCACCCTAACCCAGTCTTGGCGTATCACTTCATTGCTGAAATGGGAATACACCTCCCCAAGAAGCTGCCTAAGCTCGCTGTCATTTGCCAATCTCGCGTCATAAGTCAGGTCATACTCCCCGAAAAGAAATGAGGAGCGGTAAATTGCAGGGTGGTGGTTCAAATATCCTATAAATTCCTTTTTTCTTTTCTCCGGAATATAATGAAGGTTTACAAGCACCCTGTAAAACAAAAACCCTTCCAAATTAGGGTTTGTTTTAATGGTATAGCCTGTAATCACCCCTCTTTTTTCAAGCTTTTTTATCCTGTTGTATGTAGTCGGCCCCCCTAATTTTGCCTCTTTTGCTATTTTCCACATAGGCCAGTTTGCATTATCTGCCATTACAATCAAAATTCTTTTATCCACATCGTCTATTTCCAGCTTTTTTTCATGCCCGTGCATTATAAGCCTGGGCTCCTTTGTGCTTTCCTCTATTCCCTTGTCAAGAAATTTCTCCCTTGTAAAAAATTCAGTGCGCAAATGCACGCACCTTTTCTCATCCAAAGTATATTTTTCAAGCAATTCCCTAATATGCCAAAGGGATTCTGAGGCATCATCTGTGTTTTCTACCAGAAATGTGATATGCAAATCATATCTCCCCTGGGTAAGAAGAACATCCACCACCCTCGGCACATTCATAACTTTTTCCATAATTTCTTTTTTCTCTTTTTCGTTTATTTCTTTTAATCTGAAATATACTGCATACCCCCTATACCCCAGTTTTCTGTAGTCTATAAGGGTGATAAACGAGTGTATTATTCTGTTTTTTTCAAGCTGTGCAAGCCGGTAGCCCAATTTTGCAGAAGAAGTGTGCATTTTTTTTGCAAGTGAGGAAAGGCTTGCCCTGCAATTCAAATCCATCCAATAAAGGAGCTGCCTGTCAAATTTGTCAAGTTGCCTCCTCTTTTTTACCATGGTTTAATATATTAGTGCATATTTTTAAGTTTTTTTATTGTTTTAGCCCCTTTTTTAAAAAAATACAGAAAAATAGGCAATAAATTATTATATTTAATGCATGAGTGGTTTTTACATAGAAAAGGGGGTGAGGTGTGTGTTTTCGTTAGAAGTCTGGTTAAAACGATGCAGATTTAAACCCCTGAAAATAGCCGGTGAAGTTTTCTTCGGAACTCAGGGGGAGAGTTGGGAAAGAAGGCGTATGCAGACGGAGGTGGGTATGTGAGCCTGAAAGAATTTTTAAGAAAGGCAAATCCCGCAGAATCTGTTTCTGATACAGAAAAACCTTCTGATGAAGGAAATGTAATAAAAAGACTGCTAGAGAGGGCCAGAAAGTTTAGTGCAAAGGATTGGGAATACTAATCCAATCCCACCTCTTTTTTATTTTCCTCAAACTCCAGATGATATGTTAATGGGTTAATAATTTTTATAAAATAGCGAGCGGGAAAACCATCTTCTTTAGAAGTTGGATGTTAGCAAGCCAAATTGCTCCAACCACTGGAAACCTACCCCCTCAAAAGCCATATATAAAGCCGTTCAGTATTTTTTTCATGCGCAACTACAGATACAGAATATACCCCTCAAAAAGGCAGCAAAACAAGCTTAATGCCCAAATGAAGCTCTCAAAGCAGGCATACAATTTTCTGCTTGAAAAAGCAAAGGAAAAATACAAAAAAGAGAGAAAAACCCTTTCCAAATATGATATGAACAAACTTCTTCTCATTCTAAAGCAGACAAACCCAGAATACAACACTCTCCACTCCCAGGCATTGCAAAACATATCAGACAGAGTATCCAAGGCATATTCCAATTTCTTCAGAAGAATCAAAGAGAGGAAGCGAGGAAAGAAAGTAAAGGCAGGATATCCAAGATACAAACAGCATGTAATAAGCCTTACCTACCCCCAGTCAGGCTTCTCATTTACCTCAGACAAGCGCATCTTTCTCTCAAAAACAGGCAGTATGCTAATTTCCCTCCACAGGCCTCCAAAAGGAGAGCTCAAAACTTTAACAATCAAAACCTCCCCTTCAAACAAATGGCATATTGCAATTACATGCAATATTCCAAAAACTCAATTCAAGCCAAATAGGAAGCCAGCAGCAGGCTTGGATGCAGGAATAACAAATTTTGCAACTCTTTCAAACAGCATAAAATTCCCAAATCCAAAATTCCTCAATAAAGCCCTGCCAAAACTCAAAACCTTAAATCAATCTTTCTCAAGGAAAAAAAAGAAAAGCAATAACAGGAAAAAGGCAAAATTCAAATTATCTTTATTCCATGAAAAAATAGAAAATAGCAGAAATGACTTTCTGCACAAATTATCCAATATACTCACAAATTCTTATTCTATTATTGCAATCGAAAAATTAAATGTAAAAAATATGCTCAAAAATTCCTATTTATCCAGAAGCATTATGGATGCCTCTTGGGCGTCATTTATAGCAATGCTTTGCTACAAGGCTGAAAGTGCTGGTTGCAGAGTATTTGCTATAAATCCAAAAAATACTACAAAAAAATGCAGCAACTGCGGAAACTTGCAGGAAATGCCATTGAATAAAAGAGTATACAACTGCCCCTCCTGCGGAATGAGTGCAGACAGGGATGTTAATGCTGCAAAAAATATCATCAATTCTGTGCTGTTAGGGCACTATGCTGTGGGGCACACAGTGAAAGCCTGCCTAAAAAGAGCCTCTACTCCGAACCCTGTGTTTGGGGCAAGCAATTTTAATGAAGCAGGAACTATAAATCAAGTATGCTAGGCATGCTTGGGTGGAAGCCCACGCCTCTTAGGCGTGGGAGGATGTCACATGCATGAAATATACCCCAAATTAAGGTGCATAAATGGCCAATATAATAAATGACATCAAATCTTTTCTCTCGGTTCCGTTTAATATGTACCTTGTAATGTTCCTTGCAATAGTCGGCATGGGAATAATGTTTTTTGTTCCCGAATCCCCCTCAGAATACGGGTTTATTGAGCAGATGGGGGGGGACAATGCAAGCCTAATAATCGATTTTTTCTATTCCCCCGGGTGCCCGTATTGCAAAGTGCAGATGGGATTTAATGCCCAGCTCGCGGCAGAATATCCCCAAATAAAATTTGTTTACCATGATGTTTCAAACCCGGAAGACGGCGAGCTTTTGGATCAAATGTACCTCTCCCACGGCTTTGACACAAATCCCGGGGTGCCTGCCACTTTTATCAATGATAAATATGTGATAGGGTATGACAATGCTGAAGGAGTAGGCGCAAAATTAAAAGAAATAATAAAGTCCGAGCTTAACCTCTCCCCCTCCGAACCTTCAGCACCTTCTTCTATTGAAGATATGGAATTACAATTTCCATTTATAGGCAAAATAAAGCCTGCAGATTATTCCCTCCCCCTTCTTGCAATAATTCTTGGATTAATAGACGGCTTCAACCCCTGCGCAATGTGGGTATTGGTATATCTTATATCAATAGTGCTTGCAATGAAAGACAAATCCCGGCTCTGGCTTTTAGTCGGCTCTTTTGTATTAACATCCGGCATTTTGTATTTCCTTTTCATGACTGCCTGGCTTAATGCATTTTTATTTATAGGATATTTCCGCCCGGTAACAATATTGGTAGGGCTTGTTGCATTGGGGGGCGGAATCCTCTCATTAAAAGAATTTATCAAAAATCCTTCAGGCACTTTGGAATGCAAAGTTGTTGGTGCAGAGGAAAGGAAAAAAACAATGAATTCTATCCAATCCCTCATATCCGCCCCCCTCACATGGGCAACAATTGTCGGCATAATTATTTTGGCATTTACAGTAAATTCAATAGAGTTTGTATGCTCTGCAGCAATACCTGCAGTATTTACCCAGGTGCTTGCCCTCTCAGGCCTCTCAGGATTGGAATATTATTTCTATATTCTGCTTTACACCCTCTTTTTCATGCTTGATGATTTGCTAATATTCGGCCTTGCCGCACTGGCAGTTTCATCAGATATTGGGCAAAAATATGCGGGCTATTGCCATGTAATCGGCGGAATAATAATGCTGGCATTGGGAATAATGCTTCTCTTTTTCCCGAATATGCTGCACTAATTTCTATTTTAAACATTTGAGAGCATAATTCTCAATACTTTCAGGGGCCGTGTGCTAACCTGGTATGCTTCCGCGTTCGGGACGCGGCGGTCTGAGTTCAAATCTCGGCGGCCCCATCAACCTTTTTTCTTTTTCTGATTTTGGCATAACTATTTAAGCTTGCAAAAATCCCATTTTCTTTGCTGATGCTTATGAATATCAAATATATTGGCTATGCCCTGATAATAATAGGATTGATGCAAATATCTCTTGGCTATATTGCACGCGGGGAGATAAATACATTAAAGCTTTCATTTATGCCCCCCACATGCCATGAAGAAAACGACCCGGACACCTGCCCGGTTTTAAGAAACAATGTTGACTGGTATATTGCCTTCATATGGCTTTTGAGCGCAGCAACAATTGCAGGAGGCGCATATCTTGCATTTTTGCATAAAGATACGCAAAAAATACATGCGCAAAACAAAGCGCTTATTTCAAAAATAAGCAAAATAAGCAGGGAAACTGAAGGGGAGAAAAGATTTGAAATACTTCTGAAAGGCCTTGATAAATCTGAGCAAAAAATATTGCGCGAAGTAAATGCCCAGGACGGAATAGGGCAAAACACATTATGCATAAGGACTGGCCTTTCCAAAACAAAGCTTTCCCTTTTGCTAACTGATTTGGAAAAAAGAAATTTAGTCAAAAAAGTTCCGGACGGCAAAATAAACCGCATTTACTTAAAGCAGGCAGTATAATGCTTCTTTTTTGCTTTGGGACAATGCGCTTCTTATCTAAACAATTCTAAACAATGCCTGCTCTTTTTTTGTGCCTTTGTTTCAGAGTTATCTATAATTACCCGAAGCATCCATAGCTATTCAGGTGATTGAATGGCACATGCAAAATTGAAAATTGGAGGCATGCACTGCACAAGCTGCGAAAAAATGATTTCTATGGCTGTTGATGGTGTGGGAGGCGCAAAAATTGTTTCAATAAGCTCGCAAAAAGGCGAAGCAATAATTGATGCAAAAGATGAATCTTCTTTAAATGAAGCAAAAAAAGCAATCAAAGAAGAAGGATATGATGTACAATAGGTGGAAAAATGTCTGATAAATGCTGCAAAAGTGAAGAAATTGAAAAAATAAATGCCGGAATTGTATTTAAGCATATATTTTCCGCAAACCCGAAGTGGATACCAGAGCGCCATCTGGTATTATTTACCGCAATTTCAACAGTTTTCCTGCTATCCCTTCTTTTTATCATGTATATCGGCTTATGGTCTTCTATTGAAAATTTTGATACGATGTTTCTCCCCCTTCTTGCGCTCGGCGCAATTTCATCGGCAATAATAATCGGCACGGGGTATCATTTTAATGCATACAAAAATCCTGTTTCATGCGCCATAGGAATGATGGAAGGCATGAGTTTTGGAATGATGTCCGGATTTATTATCGGGGCATTGGTAGGCGCAACAAACGGAATGTTTTGGGGCTGTGTTGTCGGCATGTTTGCAAGCTCGGTAATAGGTATATGGGCAGGAAGATGCTGCGGAGTAATGGGGGTAATGGAAGGCATGATGGGGGGAATTATGGGAGGCACCATGGGTGCAATGATATCTGTTATGCTTTTGGCAGACCCATTGCCAATATTTATTGCATTGCTTGTTGCAATGTGCTCTATTGTGCTTATAGCGCTTGCATATATGCGCATAGTGGAATATGGAAATATAGGAAGCGCAACCAATGTGGGAAGATTGACGTCTATTGCAAGCACCAGCATGATATTTTTCCTTTTGCTCACTTTTTTCATGATTTATGGCCCAAAATCAGGGCCTGTGTGGGGGTTTTAATATGAAAATAAATGAAATGATTGCAGCGGCAATGTTATTGCTTATTAGTGTGGCAATTATATCATCTACACTTTCCCAAAATGCAAATGCAAGCCCAGGAGAATGCGATGTATCTGGCACATGCCCTTTATATGGTTCAAATGATTTGGGCGCACAGGGGGCAGAAACCCAAACAACATCTGCTTCTTCCGGAGAAGGGGAATTAAAAGTAATTCAGCTTTCATATTCCGGGGGATATTATGTTCCCCGTGAAATACGCGTAAATGAGGGAGACAGGGTGAGAATTGAATTTGACCAATCCAAATTCCGCGGATGCATGACAACATTTAACATCTATGATTTGGGAATAAAAGTATATGTGCCAAGCCAGAGTTTTGTTGAATTTGTTGCAAACAAACCCGGAGTTTACAGAACCGGATGCAATATGGGAATGGGTGACGGAAGGTT
The DNA here is from genome assembly GCA_043810635.1 of Microcaldota archaeon. Lineage (GTDB taxonomy): Archaea > Micrarchaeota > Micrarchaeia > Anstonellales > Anstonellaceae > 1-14-0-10-45-29. Next base: position 11,080 of record JBDRNY010000074.1, read on the forward strand.
TATTGTTGAACCTGCTGCAGGCGGAAAGCAGCTTGCGCAGCAGGAGCCAGCCCCCCTTCCCCCTGAAATTGAAGAAAGCGGCTGCGGCGGGGGAGGTTGCGGCTGCGGTTGCGGCGGCTAGTAGAAAGTTCAACCCGCTTTGAGTGTGCTGGGAATGGAAAAGCTAGATTTATTGGTGGAAGGGATGCATTGCGCATCATGTGCAACCCTAATTTCAAAAAGCCTCGGAAAAACTGAGGGCGTGATAAGCGCAAATGTAAATTTTGCATCTTCAAAAGCGCATATAGACTATGACAAATCCAAAACAAGTGAAAAAGAATTAATATCCAAAATAAAAGAGCTGGGCTATAATGCGCAAGCATCCGGGAATTTGCTTGACAGCGAAAAAAAGGCAAGAAAAAAAGAAATTAAATTATTGAAAAAAAAGCTTGCGCTTGGAATTGCATGCGCCATTCCTGCAATGATTCTTGGAATGTTTGTAACAGACTTTCCCTACCGCCTCTGGATATTATTTTTCCTTGCAACCATTGTCCAGTTTGTTGTGGGGCGCTCATTTTACCTCGGCGCAATTTCCGCGGCTAAAAACAAAACAGCGTCAATGGACACCCTCATCGCCCTCGGCACATCTGCAGCATATATTTACAGCCTTCCTTCGTTATTCGGAATATTGAAAGAGCAGTATTTTGAAGTGAGCGCAACGCTCATCACCCTTGTAATATTGGGCAAATATCTGGAAGCTATTGCAAAAGGAAAAGCTTCTGACGCAATAAGAAAATTATTTGACCTTTCTCCGAAAACAGCCAATGTAATCCGCAACAAAAAAGAAGTGAAAATACCTGCATCAGAAATAAAAATAGGCGACATAATGATAATCCGCCCCGGCGAGAAAATACCGACTGACGGAATTGTAGTTGAGGGAGATTCTGCAATTGATGAATCAATGCTAACCGGGGAAAGCATGCCTGTTTCAAAAAAGAAAGGAGACAATGTATTCGGCGCCACAATAAACAAGCACGGCTCGCTTAAAGTAAAGGCAGAAAAAATAGGCTCAGATACCGCGCTTTCCCAAATAATAAAATTGGTTGAAGAAGCCCAGGGAAGCCGTGCGCCAATTCAAAGGTTTGCAGACAGTGTAAGCGCAATTTTTGTTCCTGTTGTAATAGTAGTTGCAATTATAACATTTGCAGCATGGTTTTTTGCATTTAATTCAGGATTTGAATTTGCCCTTATTGCATCAGTGTCAGTGCTTGTTATTGCCTGCCCCTGCGCCCTGGGGCTTGCAACTCCGACAGCAATAATGGTCGGCACGGGCATAGGCGCGCAAAAAGGGGTGCTTTTCAAAAATGCGCAAGCGCTTGAAAGCACACATAAAATAAATGCAGTAGTGCTTGACAAAACCGGCACCCTGACTGAGGGAAAGCCGAATATAACAAATATAATTTCATTTTCCAAACTTTCCCCAAATTCAATTCTTAATTTGGCGGCATCATTAGAATACCATTCCGAGCATCCGCTTGCAAAAGCTGTAGTGGATTATGCAAAAGAAAAGAAATTGAGCTTGAAAAAAGTAACAAAGTTTAAGGCGGTGGAAGGGCATGGCGTAATCGGCAGGATAGGCAAGCTTTCCCTTTGGATTGGAAATATTAAATTGGCAAAAAAACTTTCTGCCCTCATCCCGCCAACTGCCGGGGAGAAATTAACCTATTTTGAGCATGATGGAAAAACCGCAGTGCTTGTCGGCGCAGGGAAAAAAATAATAGGAATAATCGCAATTGCAGACACGCTCAAGCCAACATCAGCATCTGCAGTAAAAGACCTCAAAAAACTTGGGTTGAAAGTGTGGATGCTGACAGGGGACAACAGCCGAACCGCAAATGCAATAGCAAAAGAGGTTGGAATTGAAAATATAATTTCCGAAGTATTGCCCAAAGACAAGGAATCTGAAATCTCAAAACTTCAGAAAAAAGGGTATGTGGTTGCAATGGTGGGAGATGGGATAAACGACGCCCCTGCCCTTGCCCGCTCAAATTTGGGAATTGCCATGGCGCAGGGAAGCGATATTGCGGTTGAAAGCGGGGATGTTGTGCTGATGCATTCAGATGTTGATGATGTTGTAAAAGCAATAAAGCTCGGCAGGGCGACAATTTCCAAAATAAGGCAGAATTTCTTCTGGGCATTGATTTACAATATAATAGGCATACCTGTTGCAGCCGGGGCGCTTTACCCGTTTTTCGGAATTATGCTTTCCCCAATGTTTGCAGCAGGGGCAATGGCATTTTCCTCAGTATCAGTTGTTTTGAATGCACTCACATTAAGGCTGATAAAATTAAAATAAGAAAATTATTTTTTGTTTGAAATTATCTGCACGCATTTTTCCTTCAGCTTCCCGATTTCCCATTCCCCCAATCCGGCTTTTCTTAATTCATTGTCAGGGGCGTCAGCCAATTCTTTTACCAAAATTATCCCCGCATTATGCAATAAATTAAATGTCCTTCTTTTTAATTTCGGAATTACAGTAATGGGATATAATTTATTCTCATCAATCCTTATCTGAATGCTTTCATTTTTAGGAAAGCTCCACCCAAGCAATTTCAAGCCAACACAATCCCCGTATTGTACTACATCCGAGGTGAATTTTGTGTTTGTCGCAAGCCAGCACGAATCAAAACTCCTGTCTTTTTCCCTTATATCCAAAAACCTTGCCCAGGAATACAAGGCAGATTGAATTCTGCATTTTAGGTGGGGGGAGTTGTGGAATTTGCATTCAACAATGCTTTTTGTTTTTGCATGCCCCTCCATTTTCATCCTTTTTACAATAACATCAATTTCATGGGCAACGCATTTTCCCCTCACAATCTGCCTCAATTCTGTTTCATACCCCCTTCCTTTCAGCAATGAGCCCATAAATGTTTCAAAAGGATATCCGTTCGGCCCCAATCTCAATAAGGCGGATTTCAATGAAAACCTTGCAGCCGCGCCCGGCTTCAACTTTCTTAATTGTGAAAATGCCAGCTTGTATATTTTTTCCGTAGAAATATTTTCATACACTTCTTCCTGCAAGGAATCAATGACTTCCTCCCTCAGCGCCCTTCCAACACCAGCCCTTCTCAATGCCCTTTTCACCTTATTATAATCCAGGGGTTCTAATGTGCCATCTCCTTTTTTTACAAGTATGGGCATGGACAACTTAACCGCATAACAAATAAATACCCTTTCTTTTTGACCTGCTTAGGCATTCAAAATACGGCTTTTATCAGAAGTATCAGCCCCACAAGAACGGGCTGATGCAAAAGGTAGATAAAAAGTGAATTTGTCCCCATTATTCCAAGTATTTTCAAATGAGGTATTTTTATCAAGCCAAAAACCGAATTCAAATTTTTTCCCTCAAATACCCTTTTTTTATAAACTGCTTTTGAGAAAAACATCCCTAAAAATACAATTCCAATCCAGGGGAATACTGGGAAATAATCCGAGGTGTAAATGTTTGCAGGCACCCCCAAAATAAAAAGAAAAACATTTTCTGTAGCGAAATTTTGCAAATAAAAGCCAATCAATATGCCCGCAACCCCGAGGATAAAATTCAGCTTGAAATATTTTGCAAAAAAATGGCATGCAAAAACCGAGAATGCAATAAACTGTATTATGCCCCAGAAAATCCATCCGTTATGGGGGTAAATCCAGGTTGCAACTGAAATTACCGCGGATACAAAAAAGAGATAGGCTGCCCTTTTTGCAAATTTTAAACAGGTATTTTTTCCCTCATTTTCCGCCCTGCTATAGCTTAAAACAAGCGAAACCCCGACAACAAATATCAGGATAATGGCGGCAAGCCTCCCCAAAACCATCAAAATTCCGTCGTCCATCTCAAAATTTGCAATCCCAAAATAATTCAAATCATAAAAAATATGGTATATCACAACAAGCAAAATCCCAAGGCCCCTTGCAATATCAACTTCAAAAATCCTCATAATTTAGCCTTTGTTTGTTTGCCGTTTTTCCGCCTTTTTCTTTTAATTAGATTTATATTCCCTTTAACTCATATAAGCTATCACGGGCCCGTAGCTCAGCCTGGATAGAGCGACAGCCTTCTAACCGCCTTTTTTCTTTCCAAAGAAAAAAGGCAGGTTGCCAAAAAAGAAAGGAGTTAGCTCCTTTATTGGGAAGAAAGCTGAAGGTCGTGGGTTCAAATCCCATCGGGCCCGATTTTTTGAAATCGGGGCGCCTTGCCCCTCGGGCAAGCTAAGGCCCGTAAACAATGTTTGGGATTTCTCTGCTCCCTTTATAAATAATTTCGTATATTATTTTCCTATTCAATTTCAATTCTCCTCTAGAAGGATTAGGAAGTGTACCAATGCCAGAAAAAAGAATAACAGAAGTAATAGGGCTTATGGAAATGCTTATGGAAGATGCCTCAGTTCCAAAAAATATACGGAAAGTTGTGCAGGAGGCAAGGGACCATCTTAAGAAGGATGATGAGGTTTCCACACGCGTATCTTCGGCAGTGCAGTCATTGGTGCAAATTTCAGAGGATATTAATATGCCCATGCACGCCCGCACCCAGGTGTGGACCATCCTCTCGGCACTCGAATCCATAAAAACAGGCTAAAATATCCAGTGGAAAGTTACCTCCCCCTTATTTTTAATTATCAGCTTCCTACTCTTATTGAATAATATGAAAGAAGACATCGAACTCCTGTATTCTGCAAACATCCGGCTTTCGGTTGATGCTTACAAATTCATGCTAAATAATAAAATTCCTGAAGATGCAATGAAAAACATCCTCTCATCCACCACTCCCTTCCTTTCTTTGGAAGATGTGAAGAATGCGATTGCGCAAAGCTCGAAAATTCCGATGCCTTATGCTTCAAAAAAAGCAGAAATAATTGAAAAAGGGGAAAAAGTGTATTCCCACTCCCCTAAAAAAACCGAAGAACTCGAGAAAGGAGCGGAAGGAAGTATGCGGGAGGAAAAAGAAAGCGGGATGCGGGAGAAGGCAAAAGAAAGAAGTAGTGGGGAGGAAAAGAAAGAATCTGAAATTTCAAAAATAAAAACCGAAATAATCCGGGCTTCAAAATTCAACCCTGTTGCAAAAGAGCATTCCCCGAAAATAAAAATAAATTCCCATGCAGACGTATCCGGCCAGTCAAGGTGCATGGGCACTGTTGATGATTTTATATCATACTTCCGCGACAGGTACAGGCAGGAAGCCGCAATTTTAAGGGGCAGGACAACAAACCTCCCCATACTAAGGGTTGACGCATTAAGCAAAAATACCGGCACAAAGGCAAGAATAATCGCAATGGTTGCAGACAAAAGAATAACTTCAAAAGGAAACCTCTGGCTTGAAGTGGAAGACGAATACGGGCGGGCAAAAGTGATAATTCCTTCAAAAGAAAAATGTTTTGAAGAGGCAAAAAATATTTTGAAAGATGATGTGCTTGCAATTGACGGGAAAGTGAACCCTAATTTCTTTATTGCAAACAGCATAACCTGGCCAGATATACCCATAATAAGGAGCGAGCCGAAATGCGAAGAAGATGTTGCAATTGCATATTTGTCTGACTTGCATCTGGGAAGCAGGTATTTTCTTGAAAATAATTTCAAAAAATTCCTGAGATGGATTTGGGCGAGGAAGGAAATTCCAAATTAGCGGGAAAAGTAAAATATATTGTAATTGCAGGGGATATTGTTGATGGAATAGGCATATATCCCACGCAGGAAAACGAGCTTACAATAAAAGATATTTACGGGCAATACAAGGTATTTGATGAAATAGTGCAGTCATTGCCAGATTATATTGAAATTATCGTAGGGCCTGGAAACCATGATGCTGTAAGAAGAGGGGAACCCCAGCCGTATATTCCAATGGAGTTAATCCATTCTGATGTAAAAAAAATCGGCTCCCCTTCCTCACTTGAAATAGAGGGTTTCAAGCATTTAGTATACCACGGAACTTCCTTGGATTCTTTGATTGCAAACATGTCAGGGCTTTCTTATGCAAAGCCTGAAGGGCCGATGATTGAAATGCTTAAGCGTCGCCACCTCTCCCCGATTTACGGGGAAAATTTAATTGTGCCCGAATTAAAAGATTATTTGGTAATTTCCGAAGCCCCGGATGTTGTGCATATGGGCCATATTCACAAAAACGCTTCAACGAAATACCGCGGCACATTATTGATAAATTCCGGCACATTCCAGGCAAGAACAGATTTTCAGGCAAAAATGGGGCACATACCCACGCCGGGCATAGTGCCTGTGCTTGAATTAAAAACAAACCAATTAAGCCATTTGAAATTCATGGAGGGCACTGCATGAGCGAAGATGAAATAAACAATTCAAAAAAGAAAAATGAAAATGATGCAACTAAAGCCGAGCCGAAGGAAGAAAAGAAAAAGGATGATGAAAAAAAACCCGAAAAGGAAAAGAAGGAAAAAAAGAAAATATTGGGAAGAAACATTCCTGAAATAAAAATAGGAGAAATAGAAAAATTGCTTCCCAAAACCCCGAAATTGGAGGCAAAGAAGATTGTAAACAAAATAGGCACCACAATTTCAGGCATGCGGAAGAAAAAGGAAATTTTCCCCCACAAAAAAACTTCAGATGAAATGGAAGAATATTTCTCCTCTTTGCAAAAAGAAATGGAAAAAGCTTATGATATGGCATCCCATGCCCGCTCGCAGGGGCTGGACCCTGAGAAATTTGTTGAAATAAGGCCTGCAGAAGATGTTGCCGCAAGGGTGGAAGGATTGGTGGGCCCCCCCGGAATTTCAAAAATAATACGCGAGCTTGAAAAAAGCGGAAAAAGCAGGGATATTGTTGCCTATGAAGTGCTTTTGAAAATATTGAAAGGGGAAATTATCAAAACAACCCAGGAAAAATTAATTGACCAGGGAGTGCGCACTTCAGTATCCATACTTACCGAAGGGGTGCTTGTTGCGCCTACTGAAGGGATTGCTTCGGTGCAGATACGCTCCCCTTCTTCAGGCCGCCCTCATGATGGAAACCCTGACGGCTCCTCTTATTTGGCAATTTCTTTTGCAGGCCCTATACGCTCTGCAGGAGGCACAATTGCAGCCCTTTCTGTTGTATTGGCAGATGTTGCAAGAAAATATTTTTCTATCGGAAGATACCGCCCCACAGAAACTGAAATTGAAAGATATGTTGAAGAGGTTAATTTGTACAATGACAGGTGCGCCCGCCTGCAATACAAGCCAAGCGATGATGAGGTGCGCCATATTGTAAGGGAATGCCCTGTATGCGTGACAGGCGAGCCTACAGAAAAAATTGAAGTGTCTGTTTACAGGGATTTGCCGAGGATGGAAACAAACAGGGTGAGGGGCGGAATTGCGCTTGTATTATGCGAAGGAATTGCGCAAAAAGCCGCAAAAGTAATGAAATACACTTCAAAAATAGGTTTGGATTGGAAATTTTTGGAAGCGCTTACTAAAGGGATGAAAAAAAGCGAAGCCGGAACTTTTGAATTAAAGGAAGATAACAAGTTTATGCAAGAGCTTGTTGCAGGAAGGCCCATCTTTTCATATTCCATGCGCCCGGGAGGATTCCGCCTGCGCTATGGACGGACAAGGTGCACAGGAATTGCCGCAAAAGCAATCCACCCCGCAACAATGTATATATTGGATTCATTTCCTGCAATAGGCACCCAATTAAAATTGGAGCGCCCGGGAAAAGGGGCGGTTGTTTCCCCATGTGATTCTATATTGGGGCCTGTTGTAAAATTAAAAGACGGCTCTGTTGTTGATGTGAAAACCTCCCAGCAGGCAAAAGAAATTTCAAAAGAAGTGAAAGAAGTGCTGTTTTTGGGGGATTTGCTTATTTCCTACGGGGATTTTCTGAAATCCAACCACCCCCTCATCCCTTCCGGAATTGTGGAAGAGTGGTGGGAAAAAATTGCTGATGCAAAGCAAATAAAATTTAAGAAAAATATTTCTGCAAAAGAGGCATTCGAACTCTCCCGAAAGCATTCCCTCCCCCTCCACCCGAAATTCACCTATTTTTGGCATGACATTTCCTCCCTCCAGCTAAAAGAGCTTGCAGAATGGCTTGAAAAAGGAAAATTAACCCAGGATTTCTTTGGATTAAAATCATTTGAAATAGAATCCTCCCCCCAGAAAAGAATTTTGGAAATCCTTTGCATCCCCCACGATGTAAAGGGAGGGAAAATAATTATTGAAGGGGAAACTGCATACGCATTGCTTGCAACCCTCGGGCTGTTTGATGAAAAAGGAAAATCCCTCTCTTTTTCAGAATTTAGCAAAATATTTGATGAAAAAAAATCCACCCTGGAAAATATTTGCGCTGTTTCAAAAATAAATATAATGCCAAAAGCCCCGGTGTATATAGGCACCCGCATGGGCCGCCCTGAAAAGGCGAAAAAGAGGGAAATGTCCCCCCCAATCCATGTGCTGTTTCCGGTAGGCTTCCTCAACAAGTCAAGGCATATTATAAAGCAGTATTCAAAGATGCGCTCTGATGAAAGAAAGGAAGGAAGGGGGGTGGAAGTTGAAATTGCGAGGCTGAAATGCAAATCCTGCGGGAAAATAAATTTCTCCCTCACCTGCGCCTGGTGCGGAAGCGAATGCTATTGGATGCCGATGTGCAGCTACTGCTCCCGCTCCTCAACTAAAGAAAGGTGCCAAGTTTGCAATGGAAGAGTGCGCTATTTTGACAAGCGCTCCCTGGATTTGGTGCGCGCGGTTGAAAATGCAAAAAAAAGGCTTAATGTGCAATCCCTGCCTGACATCAAGGGAGTGCAGGGAATGATTTCAGAATACAAAATACCCGAAATTTTGGATAAAGGTTTTATCAGGGCAAAATACGGCTTGACTATTTTCCGGGACGCTACATGCAGGTTTGACATGACTGACATGACGCTTACTCATTTCACCCCTTCTGAAATAAAAGTTTCCGTAAAAAAGCTTGCCGAGTTGGGGTACAATAAAGATATGTTTGACAAGCCATTGAAAAATGAAAACCAGATTATTGCAATAAAGCCCCAGGATGTTATACTTCCGATTGGCGGGGCAAAGCATTTTTTTGATGTTTCAAAATATATTGATGAAATGCTTGTTGAAATATACCAGATACGCCCCTATTATAATTTGAAAAGTTATGAGGATTTGCTGGGCCACCTTACAATAGGGCTTTCCCCCCACACTTCTGCAGGAGTGCTTTCCCGCATTATAGGATTTACAAATGCGCGCGTAGGATTTGCCCACCCATACTTCCATTGTGCAAA
>JBDRNY010000075.1:0-3283 GCA_043810635.1 Microcaldota archaeon
AAACAGGTCGCCTCTTGTGGGCGGCACTTCCGCTGCTGAAGATATTTACTTTTTCAAAATAAGAAAGATGCGCACTTCATCCACCGCCTGAAGGCGGCTTGCCTACGGCTGGTTTTCGTGCGCAGGAATTTTTATAAAAAAGAAGGGGAAAGAAAGCTTAGAATTTCAGCTTTCTTCTTACTTTCTTTATTAAGTCAGTTGCGTCTTTCTGGCCTCCAAGCCCGAATGCAAGGCCGAATGCAATTGTAACTCCATATACAATGCCCTGCAATACTATTGCAAATACTTCCCGCACAATGCCCATCTGGAAGCCGACTGTTTCCAATGCAACAATCACTGAAACAATGACTATTGCCCATTTCAAAACTTCGGCAATGGTTTTCTGCATATAGAATTTGTGGAGGTCGAGTATTGCCTCTCTAAGCCATTCCCCGATTATTGCGGCAACTATTATAAGAAGCCCTACCCCGATAAGCACTGGGGCAAACAGAAGGGCTGCTGCAATAAACCAGTTGATTGAGGAAAGATTGAGAACTTCTATCGCTGCTGTAAGGAAGAGCAGCATAACATACCATTTTGCAACGGTTGCAAGTATTGGGGAAACTTCATTTCCTCCAAGCGCGTCTTCTACGCGGTATTTTTGCAATACTTCCTCAACACGAAGATAGTCCAGAAGCCCGGAAATAACTCTTCCTATAAGTGCTGAGATGAAATAACCCAAGAGCAGAAGCACTATTGCCTCCAACAAGTTCGGTATAAACAATATCGCATCTCTTACTGCAATGTTGAACGCATCCGCAACATTGCCTGATACAGCGGCAGGATCAAATGCCATGAAACAATCACCCCTATGCACTTTCAAATAAATACATTGCTTATAAACATTTTGCTTACTACAATCATTTGCATGGGGCTTGAAATTGAGCTGGATAGGAAGAAAAAGTGTGTTTATGCAAAAGAACCGTCGAGCATAAGCTCTCTTGTAGCAGGATGTTATGGAAAAATGCATAAGGGAGCTGTGGAATTAACGTCGGAGGAAGCGCTTTATTTGCTTGATATTAGGAATGCAAAATGCGCTGATGAGGCGGGAAATCTATACAAATTCAATGATTTGGCCGGAATATTTGGGCAAAAAAGGCAGATGGCAAGGTATTTTACATACGGTGCATGGAGGGACAGGGGGCTTGTTGCAAGGGGAGTGGAAGATGTTGAGAAGAATTATGGAAGGAGTGCTGTCAAAAAATACCCTGAAGGGAAATTTGAAAAATTTGGGTTCGGCTTTTTAGGGAGGTTTTATGCTGATGATTTGTATTGTGTAATTGATGATGAGCATGCCGCCAAAAAAATATATGAAGAGGGATGGTTCGGCCAGTTTGGAACCTATAAGGCTGATAAGAGGGGGAAATTGGGAAAATTGGATGTTTATGAAACATTATTTTTAATGAAGCATTCTGGCTTGGATGTGGAAAATGCAAAAGAGGAGGAAGTGGAAAAAATTGCAAAGGAGAGGAGGAAGGATTTTGGGCAATTGTATGAAGTGTATGAAGATTGGAGGATGAACGGATTTGTTTTGAAAACTGGGTTTAAATTTGGAACTCATTTTAGAGTGTATTTTCCGGGGGCAACCCCTGTGAAAGGGGGAGGATGGGTGCACAGCCAGCATGTATTGCAAATATTTGCAAGAAAGAGCGAAATGCTTATTTCAGAATGGGCAAGGGCGATAAGGGTTGCGCATTCTGTAAGAAAAACATTTGTATTGGCAATAAACGGGCAAAAGAAAAAATCTAAGGGAGTTAAGAAGGGAAAAATTGTGCATGATTTGGACTTTTTATTGTACCACAGAAGGGGGCAGGATATTGAAAAGCCGAAAAAAGGAAAGCCGAAATATTTGATGCTTTCCCTTTCTGAAGAGGAATATTTAAGCGGGGAGCGGCTTGCAAAAGCTATTGAAGAGTGCAAATCTGTTGGGTTGGAATTAATATTGGGAATTGCTGACAGGGAAAGCAGTGTCACATTTTATGCCGTGAAAAGAATTGATATTCCTTCTTCTGAATATGAATATTATGAAATTGAATGGGTGCAGCCCTAAATTATTTCATTCTTTCTTTTAATTCTCTAATTATTTCCTTGCTTCCCAAATATAATGGAATGCGGGTGTCAATGTCATCATTCTCAACATCCAATATTGAACCTGTAGAGCCGTCCCAGGATGCTCCCCCTGCCTGCTCGCAAATAAATGAGAGTTGCTGGCATTCGTAATAAAGCCTAAGCTTTCCGCGAGGTTCTTTTTTTGTGGAAGGGTAGGAGAAAAATCCGTTCCTGTGCAATACCTGGGAAAAGTCTGCTACAAATGTTCCGCAATAGCGCGGGCGTAGATTTTGTTTTTTATACAAATCTTTTGCAAATTCACGGAATTTGTCATCCCAATCCATTGGGTGGCCCCCTATTCCAAACACTTCTGGCTTGCCTGTTAATTTCAGATTTTCATGCAAAAGAAGGAATTTTGCCTTGTCATCTGGCATATAATATTTGACAAATTCATGCACCCCTTTTCCGACAGAATACACCAATGTATTTACAGGGCCGTATAATTTGTATACTGAAGCAGCCAAATTTCTCCCTGTTTGGGGCAAATCTTCTTTATACACTCCCAAAATTATTCCAAAAGGGTTGTTTGTTGTAATATTTGAGGAGCCGTCGAGGGGGTCAATGGCAATAACATAAGGGGCGCTTTCTTTGCCTTCTATCGGTTGCTTTAATTCTTCTGAATAAATTTTTCTAACCAATCCTGTGTTAAGAAACATTTCACAAAGGGATTTGTTTGCCCATGAATCTAATTTTGCAACAGCTTCCCCGTATTTGTTTTTGTCATGCTCAACACCGGAAAGATATTTTGGAAACTGGGTTTGCATATCTAATGAATGCTGGGCAAATCCATCTATTAGTTTGGATAAATCAGGGGGAAGGGAACCCATGTGCTCCTTGAGAGTTTTTAGCCTGGAAACATCTGCCATTTATTTCGCCTTTTTTATTCCCCAAAAACAACTTTTCTTAATTTTTGGGTTATTTCAAGGGGATGGTCTGACTGCCAAACATTTCTTCCTACAGCAAAGCCGCAGGCGCCCGCCCCCATCACTTCTTTTGCTTTTTTTATGAAAGCATCATCGCTTAATTTGGAACCGCCGGCAGAAATTACTTTGCATTTTTGCGCTGCCTGCACAACAGACTGGAATGTTTCGGGAGAGCCGGTGTAATTTACTTTTACAATATCTGCGCCCAATTC
>JBDRNY010000076.1:0-42614 GCA_043810635.1 Microcaldota archaeon
CAATGCATCTAACGCTTCCCCGTCATTCAAATCCCCCAGATTTACAAATATTGGGCATTTTCTTCCGGATTTGAGGGTGAAAAAATCTTCGGGAGAATTTGCAATTTTTACGCATTTTCTTGAAAAAAGGAATTTTACAAATTTTTTTTGGGAAAAAGCTGTCTTAGGCATGATATAATATGAAATTTGAAGAATATAAATATGACAGAGCAGTGGAAAACTACCCTGTGCATGCTTAAAAACTGCCAATGAGCAAGAGAAATAGGTGCTAAAATGGAGCCAACACTTGATATGATTTATGATGAGCTGAAGAGCATAAAAAAGAAGCTTAATGTAGTTGAACATGCGATAATACCGACGGAAAAACTCAGTGCAGCCGAGCTTGAGAAGCATAAAAAAGACCTAAAAGATGCGCTTTATGGGGAAAAAACTAATTTTAGAAACCTTTGAGGCAAGATAAGATGTTTGAGGTTGAAGTGGGCAAAAAGCCTGGCAAAAATATCAAAAAGATGGATGAAAAAACACGCAAGAAAATTTATTCTGTTTTTGAAACACTTGAAATGAACCCCTGGCCTGCAAGAGATTATGACTTGTCTAAAATAGAGGGATTGGAAGATTGTTTTAGAATAAGAGTCGGGAAGTACAGAATCAATTATCATGTTAATACGGATTTGAGAAAGATAACAGTATACCGAATTGAAAGAAAAAAAGAGAGGGCATCTAAAGGATGATTAAACACTTGACAAAAGAGAGTAAGCTGCTAATTTGTATCCTAAAAAGAAAATTGCTTTAGTTCAATATTATCTTTACAAAGTGTCTGGATTTCTGAAGATAGGATCATTCTTATGATTTGGACGAGGTTTTACCACATTAATACAGGTTGCGCGAAGATTTGGTTGTTTAGTACTATTTATTGGAAGATTCCGATCTGAATTACTATTTTGAACAAGATATATTTTTGCATCATTTTCTTTTGCATATTTTAATGCATCAGAAAGATATTCTCGTCCGAATCCTTTGAGAAGCATTGATTTCTCATTTGTTTCGTCTTTTTTGTTTATTGGTTCCAACATAGGACCAAAACCGGAGGAGGATAACATAGTTGGATCTTTTCTCATCTCCTCATAGGCTTCTATCTCAAGACTAGTGTACGCCCTAGCACTACCAAAGGAGGCAGCCAATACACTGGGGTCTTTTTTCATCTTCTCATAGGCTTCCATCTCAAGTGCAGTAATAGCCCTACTACCAGCAAAGGAGACAGATAATGGAACAGATGTTTTTTTCTCAGTTTCTTTCTTAATTTCTTTTTGCATAAATATCACGTTTGTTGTAAAAAAATAGGGAATATGGATAATATAAGCGTTTGTATTCCATTAAATCAAACAATAGCCCGCCAATTTGTATGCTAATTTTGCGCATGTAAAATCTGAATATATTTGCCCCTCAATAGGTGCTAATTCCACTATATCTGCCCCTATTACATTTTTCTTAGAGCATACTTTTCTTAACAAGGAAAGGGTTTCATGCCATCCAAGCCCTCCCGGCTCGGGGGTGCCTACGGCAGGCATTATTGAGGGGTCAAATCCGTCAACATCAATTGTAATATACACATATTTGCTTTTTATTTTTGAAATTATTTTATTTATTACTTCTTCATTTAATTTCGGGCCGAATATTGCATCAAAATATTTGTTTTTTATCAATTCAGCCTCTTCTATGCAATAGCTCCTTATTCCGACTGAAACTACCGGGGCAATTTCCCTTACCCTTGACATGACACATGCATGGTTGAATTTTGAATTTTCATATTCGTCCCTCATGTCTGCATGTGCATCTATTTGCAATACGCACAAATCTTCAAATTTTTCTTTTGCTGCCTTCACTGCGCCAAGGGAAATTGAATGCTCCCCTCCGAATATTATAGGGAATTTATTATTTTTCAATATTTTGGATGTTTCTTTTTGCAATAAATCTATTGCCTCCTCCGGCCCTAAATTTCCGCATTTGAGGGGAGGAAGAGTGTGGAAGCCGATTTCATCAATAAAATCTTTTTCTAATTCAATGTCATATGTTTCCACCTGCTGGGAAGCGTCAATAATTGCCTTGGGTGCTTTTGCCTGGCCCTTTATGTAAGTGGATGTGCCTTCATAGGGCATTTGCAATATTGCAACTTTTGATTTTTCATATGGATATTGAAAGCCCATAAATGCGGATGAATTATCAACACTGGAGGAGTTCATGAATAAATTTATAAGAAGGGGAATTTAAAGATAGCAATTATTTTAAATATTAACATGGTATTAATATCGTATTAATATTATGTTAAGGTGGTATTAATGGTGTATGCAGTGATAGACATCTCGGAAGAGGCGAACAGAATACTGAATATAATAAAGGCAAAATATGATTTGAAAAACAAATCCCAGGCAATAAATGTGGTTGCCCATAAGTACGGAAAAGAGCTTTTAGAGCCGGAATTAAGGCCTGAATATGTGAAAAAGCTGAAGAAAATAATGAAGGAGAAGCCGATAGTATACAAATCCCTTGAAGACATGCGCAGGAGGCACGAGTAAATGTATTCTCCAGCAAACAGCCCCCACCTGGATAAAAAGCTAAGGAAGATTCTCAAAAAAGACAAAAAGCAGTATGAACGCATTTACAAGAAAATGGGGGAAATTTTGAAAAACCCGCATACATACAAGCCATTGGGGAATATTTTGTATGGATTGCGGGCAGTTCATCTTGATCCCTTTGTTCTTACATTCTCAATTAATGAGAAAACAAAGATTGTAGTATTTGAAGACTTTGACCATCATGACAAGATTTATAGAAACTAAGAGAGAAATGAGTTTGTGGGGAGTGAAAAGAAAATGCAATTTACAGGCAAATTGAAGGCATGGCTCAGGCTGGTTAGAATTGAGCATGCAATAATTTCTGCATTCGGAGTGCTTGTTGGATTAATGCTTGCATCAAAAGCAGGATTTGATATAAGCATGCAAAATTTGGCATTTGCATTGCTTGTTCCTATTTTTGTAAATATAGGCGCATTTGCTTTTAATGATTATTTTGATGTAGAAGTGGATAAAGAAAATAAAAGAAAGGAAAGGCCTCTTGTAAGCGGGGAATTGGGGGAAAATGTTGCAATTTGTACTGGAATTGGGGGGTTGGCTTTGGGTTCAATTTTGGGATGGATGATTAATTTTAATGCTGGGGTTGTTGCAAGCATATTTGCAATCCTTTCCCTTTTGTATAATTGGAAATTGAAAGATATTGCAATTTTGGGAAATTTGTTTGTTGCTATTTCAATGGCAATTGCATTCTTATTCGGTGCTGTTGCGGCAGGCATGGAATTTGCAAATATTGGATATAGTGTGTGGATTTTGTGCGCAGGCGCAACAATTGCAGGGTTTGGAAGGGAAATTATCAAAACTGTGCAAGATATGGAGGGAGATAGGAAGGTGCGGGGGAGTAAGAGTTTGCCCCATATGATTGGAAAAAGAAATTCCCTTCTTCTGGCTTCTGCATGCTTTATTTTATTTTGCTTGACAGTACCTGCATTAGTAATTTATTCAGATGAATTGAATTGGAATACGCTTTCCCTCGGCTTGCTTGGGATTTCATTTTTTGCATTTTTAACTATGGCATATATGGTTGTTGCAAAGAAAGGGGAGGAAGTATATGAAAGAGTGAGAAAAATAAGTTTGATTTCATTAGGAATTGCGCTTGCAGCAATTATTTTAGCCTGCATATGAAAGGTGGAAATATGGATGTAATTAAAAAAACAGATTTGCCCCTTAAAAAAATATCAACAGGAAAAGTAAGGGAAATGTATGAATTGGAAAATGATTTGCTTATGATAGCGACAGACAGATTAAGCGCATTTGATGTTGTATTTAATGAGGGAATTCCTTACAAAGGGGCCGTGCTTACTGAAATTTCATATTTTTGGTTTGATTATTTGACAAAGGATGTGAAAAACCATTTGCTTATATTAAATTTGCCTCCTGAATTAAAAGGAAGAGGGGAAAATTTGGAAAGAAGGGCGATGAGGGTGAAAATAGCAAAGCCTGTTATGCTTGAATGTGTGGTGAGGGGGTATTTGGCTGGAAGCGGATGGAAAGAATATCAGAAAAAGCAGAGTGTGTGCGGCATTAAATTGGATTCCGGGCTGGAGCAGGCAGATAAATTGCCTGAAGCAATATTTACTCCTTCTACAAAAGCCGAGAAAGGAATGCATGACGAGAATGTGGGCAAGGAGGAGGCGAGAAAAATTATTGGAAAAGATGTTTATGAGGAGGTGGAGGAGAAAAGCCTGCAAATTTATGAAAAAGCTGCAAAATATGCTGAAGAAAAGGGAATAATTTTGGCAGATACTAAATTTGAATTCGGGATGCATAAAGGGGAGATTATATTGATAGATGAAGTGCTTACTCCGGATTCATCAAGATATTGGCCGAAAGAGAGCTATGAAGTTGGAAAAAGCCCGCCCTCTTTTGACAAGCAGTATGTAAGGGATTATTTGGAAAAAATTGGGTGGGATAAAAAACCTCCTGCTCCGAAATTGGCAGAAGAGGTAATAAAAAATACAAGCGAGAAATATATTGAATGCTATGAAAAGATTGTTGGAAAAAAGTTTGAAAGGTGAGTGAATGGAAGATGTTTTGGTGTTGATTGGAAGCAAGAGTGATGAAGAAAAAGCTGGGAAGTGTATGCAAGTGCTGGAGGAGTATGGGGTAAAGGCAAAATTGGAAATTGCGTCTGCACACAGAACTCCTGAAAAAGTTGATGAATTGGTAAAAAATTCAAATGCAAAAGTGTTTATTGCAATGGCAGGATTAAGTGCTGCATTGCCCGGAGTGGTTGCATCAAAAACAAAAAAGCCGGTTATTGGGGTGCCGCTGGATGTGAAAATAGGGGGGGTGGATGCATTGCTTGCATCAATGCAAATGCCTTCAGGAGTGCCTGTTGCAACTGTTGGAATTGACAATGCAAAAAATGCAGCATATTTGGCAATAAGAATACTTGCTTTGCAGGATAAAGAATTGGAAGGAAAATTGTAAGGAGTGAATTGATGGGAAAAACATTTTCTGTTTTATTTGCCTTTCTTCTTTTGCTTATTTCATTTTCTTTTTCTCAAATTTTTACAAATGAGCCTGTTGTTGGGGAGGAATTGCAAATTTTGATTGAAGGGGGAGGGAATGAAAGTGTTGTATTGGTTAAGCCGGACGGGGAAAGAATTGAAATTTATTTGGAAGAGGGGCAGGCAGAATATAAAGTGAATATGGGGGGAAGATGGATAATTGAATTTAATGGGGAGAGAAAAGAAGTATATGCTGAGGGGAATGGAAGCGGCGGGAAAGGTGTGGAGGGGAATGAAGAAACTACTAATGCTGTTTTTTTGCTTGCAATTCTATTGCTTACATCTGTTCTGATTGTAATTATGGTTCTTTCGGCTGCGGGCGCGATAAGCGTTGCATTCCCGTTTGCGCCGAGAAGGGGGGTAGAGCTTTGCAAAATAAGGGAGAGCGGAATTGTAAAAGTGAAACTGCGGGTCGGAAGCAGGCCGGTTAAAAAAGTGAAATTAGAGGATGAGGTGGGGTGTGAATGGAAAGAGGATAATTTGAAGATGCATGCTGAAAAATTAAAAGCATTTGAATGTTTGGAAATGAAATATGAATATTCGGGGCCGGTTGGAAAAGTGAAAGCGCATTGGCATGAAGAAGGGGAAAAGAAAACACTTGAAACAGGGGAAGGGAGGGTAAGGCATCCGGGAAAAAAAGCGGAAGGAAAAAAAGGCAGAAAAGATGAAAAGAAAGCGGAAGGCGGGGGAGAAAAGAAATTTTTAAGGAAAGGGGGCGAAGGAGGGAAGGCAAATATTGGCGGAAAAGAATGCGGAAAAAAGAAATTTTTAAGGAAAGGGGGGAAGAAAAGAAAGCTTTCACGGGAAATATAACTACTTTCTGCACCTGCCGGATTTGTGATAGCGGTGAGGGGGGAATTTTGTATTCATGAAATAAAGTATTGCCAGCAAAATCAAATCCCATAAAAGGAAAATCCCCAATATTCCATCTGCATTAAGGGTTAGTGAATAGAGGTATAATTCAAGCGGGAAGCTTGTAAGCACAAGAACCTGTATGCCTATAAGCGAAAGAAAGAGGATGTATTGGGAATGCTGGACACCCATATGCGCAATATAAAATGCGATTGCAAGAAAGATTACTGTTGCGCTGCCCAAAAGCACCGGATCAATAAAAGGAAGAAAATACCATAAAAAAAGCACTGCAAATACGATTGAGCATACTTGGGATGCTGCAAGCATGAAAAAAACAAATGCATCATACTTTGCCCTAAAGGAAGGGGTTTGGTCAGTTGGGTCAAGGAATGTGAAGCGCATGCAAAACCTCATTTGCCTCCCGGGAGGGTGCGCGCAATTTCCACAACCTCTTCCGGTGCCAGCATAAATACCTTCCTCTCTTTAAATTTAACCCTTTTGGATGCCTCTTTCCTTGCTTTTTGCTTGCTCCACCCCCATAATTTCCTGGAATGGAACAAAGCATTCTGCACTGATGCAAGGCGGTGGGAAAAAAGCGCGCTGCTTACTTTATCCAAATTTTTAGGAAGCTTTGCGCTTTTCCTCGGAATTAGTTGGACAAGCTGGGAATCCACTTTTGGCGGAGGGTGGAAAAACTCTTTTGAAATTGGGAAGAGGGGGTTTAGAAGAAAATGCAGTTGGCAAAACGCTGAGAGGCGGCCGTATTTTGAAGTGGAAGAAGGGGCGCATATTCTTTGCACAACCTCTTTTTGCATGCACAGCACAGCATGCAAAAATTTCATTTTGGATAATTTTACCAATATTTTGGATGTAATGTTATAAGGGATGTTTCCTGCAATAATTTGAGCAGAGTGGGAATTCGGCAATTTAAGAAAGTCAGAATTGATTATTTTCACTTTCTTATTTTTTGAAAATTTTTTTCTTAAATAATTTGCCCAATAAGAATCTATTTCCACCAAAGCAAGGGATTTTGGATTGTATTTTAAGATATTCTGGGAAAGGCGGCCGTCCCCTGCCCCTATTTCAAGCACATCCATATCTTCTGGCTGGAGAATTTTTGCCTCCTCGTTTAATATGGAATTATTTGCAAGAAAATGCTGCGCTTTTTGTTTTGAAAGAAGATGCTTTTCTGGAAGCATTAGCGTCGCCTGTACCCATACCCCCGCTCAGGGCCTTCTTTTTTGGGCGGGCGGGCAAACAAATAATTTTGCACATTGCCTTCAAGCTCTTGGGTTATTCTGCCTACAAGAATTTGCACTGGGTCGGGGAGAAGAGGGACTCTTGCCCGCAAATCTACAAAGCTTTCAAACGGCTTTTGTTCCCTTGCCTCTAATATTTGCACAAGATGCTTTTTGCCTATTCCGTGAATCAATTCCAGCTGGTGGAGGCGCACAGACATCGGACCTGCTTTGTTGAAAAATGTAACAAAATCAGCTTCCCTTGAAGTGATTATTTTCTTGAGCACGCTCGGCAATTCGGTGCGGGCAGTGGAAGTAAACTCCCTGAATTCTATTCTTTTTCTAATCCTTTCCACTTCAGGCCTTTCCTCTTTTCCTAAATACACTCTCTGGCTAAATGTAAGCGTAACATCTGGCTTTACAGTAACTTCAAACAATGTGAAATACCTTTCCCCGACAATTTGGGCGATAGATTCGGGCGTGCGCTCAGATGAACGGCCTTTGGGAAGAAAATCCGCTACCCACCCATACTCTTCACGTTCTGCAACCATACCCATACCCCAATAATTACGCAGGCAATATATTTAACCCGGTGCCTCAGGCTTTTTTCTTTGAAGCTTTTGCTTTTTCCTTTTTGCGCCTGCATCGGATTTTTCCTTTTCTTCCGCTTTTTTCTTTTTTCCATCATCCCCCTCATCCTCAGGCTCCTTGCCGGCGCTCTCGGCTTTTTTCTCTGCTTTCTCTTCTTCCCCTTCTTCTTTTTCCTTGCCTTCTTTTTTGGGTGTGGGGGGAGTTATTTGCTTTTCCTTTGCCTTTAAAACAAGCTTTAATATTTTTTCAAATTTTTCATCATCAATAGTTATTTTGTCTTTTGCCAAAATAACCCGGAGGGTGGATTTGTGTAAAGGAAGAATGTCAACTATTTTTACCACTGCCTGCGGTGTCAGCTCCTCAAATTCAGAAATCTCTTTTTCAAGCTGTTTTGCATCTTCTTCTTTTAATTTGCAGAATTTGGTTGCATAATCCAGGCATGTTTGCTGCTCATACCCAAAATCAGGCTCTTTTGAGCGCTCTGAAAGCACTTTTTTTACTTCTGCCAAAGTTACTGGACGCAAATTTTCATGCTTTTTTCCCAACATAAAACCACATTATACCTTTAATTTAAGATGAACTGCCGGAATTATCAATATTTTTATTGCATTGCCGACTCTTATTTCCACTTCATAAGCATTGCCTCTTTTATTTACAATTTCGCCTGTAAGCCCCCTAAATCTTCCATGGGGTGAACCGGAATATTTAATATTTGGCTTTATTGATACAAGAGAGCCGATGCCATATTTTTGCACCAATGCCACTGGAGTAAGTGTTTTTGAAGATGCTCCGAGGTTGCGAGTGCGCCCTGACATTAATCCTGATGAGTGTTTTACCATGAAATACACAAATATATTTAGTCGGTTTATTATATAAAGCCCAAGCTGGCTAAAACCGCACATCCTATGTATCAGAATTGAAGCGAATGGAGATTTATAAATATTCCTATTGAAATAATAGTAAGGTTTAAATTCAGCCTGGTGGTCTTGTTGGCTAAAAAAAAGGCTCTCATTGGGAGGCCAAAATTTCATATAGAAAATATTGTTGCTTCTGCTGATTTGCAATTAGATTTAGATCTTTATTCTATTGCTTATAAAGTATATGACGTGGAATATGAGCCAGAGCAGTTTCCCGGGGCTATATTTAAAATGAAAGAGCCTAAAAGTTCGCTATTATTGTTCAAAAATGGGAAAATTATTTGCACTGGGTGCAAGAGTGAGAAGGAAGTGCAAAAAGCAGTCAACAAAACCCAGAAATTGCTTTTCAAATATGCTAAAAATATAAGAAAAAAAGGAAAGCCCAAATTTACCGTTGAAAATATTGTGGCAAGCGCTAATTTTGCTGTAATGCTTGATTTGTATGGCATAGCATCCAGGGTAAAAGATGTGGAATATGAGCCAGAGCAATTCCCGGGCGCTATTTTCAAAATAACTGAGCCAGTAAAATCTTCCTTACTTCTCTTTAAAAACGGGAAGATAATTTGCACTGGCTGTAAGAGTGAGAAAGAGGTGCAGCAAGCGCTGAATAAAACCGCTAAATTAATGCAGCAGTTTGCGTCGCCTCTTGAAAAGAAAAAGTAGAAATGCATCTTTTGCATTGTAGCAAACCGCAGTTTGCTAGATTGCAGGTCATAGTATTTGCGAACTGCAATATCTACAACCCCATTTAGCCGAAGGCAAGCTTTTTGAATATCTTTATACTAGTCTAAAGCATGGCAACCAACCCTGCAATGCTTGACAAATTAGGATTGCTTCTTGCGCTTGCAATGGGAGTGGTAGTGCTTGTTTTGGGAACAGTGGAATTTTTTGCTATTTTTCTGGTATTTCTGGCTTCAAGCGTATTGGTTACAAAATACGGGTATGCAAAGAAGAAAGAGTTTGGGCAATATGAGCATGAAAGAAGCTGGGAAAATGTGCTTGCAAACGGATTAGTGCCAATGCTTGCAGCAGTTGCATGGCCTTTTGTTGGCTGGGGCGCATACCTAGGTTCGGTTGCGGCAATTGCAGCAGACAAATTTGCATCAGAATTAGGGGTGCTTGGGCCTGCCCCTCGAAGCTTGATGACTTTGAAAGTTGGGAAGAAAGGGGAGAGCGGGTGTGTTTCCCCCCTCGGCACCATGATGAGCTTTACCGGCGCGCTAATTATAGGAATATTTGCCCACATACTAATGCCAGAGCAGGTGGGGCCGTGGCAGATGATTTATATTGCATTAATTGGATTTGCAGGAAGCTTTGCAGATTCTGTTGCCGGAGTGTTGGAAGAAAGGGGTATTGGAAATAAAGCTACCACAAATGCTATATGCACAATTGTAGGTGCAATATTGGGATGGGCATTCCTAAGATAAATTAAAATGCTATTACAAAAACAAATTCCCACCGGGCGGCTCGAACCGCCAGCCGACTTTTTAATATAATTTTAAGGTAAATTAAAATGCTATTACAAAATCAGCGCAAGTATAATTTTTTATTTCTTTTTTATATTTAATTTCTAATTTTTCAACATCAGGCCCAAAAGAGGAATGGATATTTTTAATTCTTTTTGCAAATTCAATTATTTTTTCCTCTTCCCCTTCAACCAATGCAATCACAGTCCCATCATCCTCGTTTCTAACCCATCCCCTCACTCCAATCTGGCGCCCAATCCTTTGGGCAAGGAACCGAAATCCCACTCCCTGCACATTTCCATACATAATTATTTTCGCCTGTTTCATGAGGAGAAAATAGGAAGGCATATTTAAAAACATCCTTTGAATTAGAGGAGCAGGCGGCAGAATGCTGGAAAGACGGGTGCATTGGGAATGTTTAAATCTCAAACAGAACAGGACGAAAAGAAGCTTCCCACATTAAACCAGCTGATCAAAAGGAAAAAACAAAAGAAAAAGCTTCCTGGAGCTGGCCAATTCATTAAAAAGCCGGGAGAGGGAAGAAAAATTACTGACATGGATGAAAAAAACGCCTTTGAATATAATGCGCAAAAAAATCGGAAAGAAGAGGCAGAAATCTATCATAGGAATCTAGAAACATATTTGAAAATTATTGATGGCTTTTCGTCCTATGATAATCTTGATGTGCTTCAAAAAGCAGCATCCCAAGCTGTAAATTATTACACAAAGCTGACAGAATATCCAGGATACAAAGATGAAGTATCCAAGCTTCTTAAGGAATATCGCAAAAAGTTTATGCCATGCCTGCAGAATGCAATAACTGTTGATGGAAAATTAGCAGTAGATGAAAACAATGCAATAATTTTAGCAAAAACAGTAAACACGCTCGCAGAAACCATGGCGCTTTACAATGGCTTTGACAGGGCTGCTTCAGATCATATTTTAAGAGGGATAGCCCCCAATCTTGCAGGCTTTCAGGAAGCATATGCCAAGCTGCGCGGAGATGGAAAAACTCCGAGCAAATATGAACCATATCTTAATGATATTTTGTCATCACGTTATGGTATAGATGGGGCGGGCTTTGCCCAAATACGCGCCCTTTTGGGAATGAACAGGTCTTCATCATCTGCAGCCAGGCAGTATTATGAAATAATGGACAATATAGTTTTCCAAAATGATAGGGGCAGGGCTAAACTCGACAGGGCTTATAAGCTATGGAGAGAATTTTCTGATAGATATGGAACAACTGAGTCTGCAGATGACCCGGTTGCTCTTCTTTCCGGCGCAGGACCGGGGGGTCAGATTAAATATTCTTATATTGCATTTCCTGCAAACTTGCTGGTTGAGGGCTGGCGAAATACATTTGATTTTGCATCCCAGCTTGTTGCAGCAAACACCTTTGGCCAACAATTGAAATATCTGAGCCAGACACAGCTTTTTACTGCAGTAAAATCTGGCTCCACCCTTCCTCCCGGAACACAGGCAATATATTTTGGCCGCACTAAGTTCTTTGAGCGCGTAGCTGAGTTCAATTTCCTTACTCCACAAAATGTTCCAAATCCGCTTTTAGAAACTGAAGAAGAGCAGATGCAAGATGCCTTGAAAAGTGATTTTAGCAATATAACTTCGCGTTATCTTTCAACGCTTTATTATATGCAAGAAAACCAGCAAGAAAGATATAATACTATGAGCAATGCAATGGACCGATTTGAAAGCGCGCTTTATGCAGCAGCCAGCCGTGTGGACGAAGTGCAGAACAGGGTTGCGGACCCGGCGGCTCTTAGCCGCGGCTCAATCCAAATTCCAATGATATTTCTTGCCAGAGGCGCGCCGATGTTTATGCCTGGCATGAATGCAGTTATGCTGGGAAGGCTTCCATATGTCAGCATATTTGAGGGCATGACTATTCAGGAAATTACCAAAACAATGAGCTTCCGGGAAAGCAATATGATAAATAATTTTCTTCTCAACCGCTATTATGCAGATGAATATCTAAAGAGGCTGCTTTCTACCAGGATGATGGAAATCAACACCCGTAAAAATTACCTTCATTTTCTGCCAGGTTATGAAAGTGTGCTGGGAGAGCTTGCCAAAGAATTTAATGCAATCAGAAAAAACTTAGCTGATCTGACTTGGAAGCAGGCATCTGGAAAAGCATCATTTTTCGGAGGAGAAGGCAGACGTGCTGAAGGCGCTGGTTTTGATGCTCAATTATATATGCAAGGTATTAACCCAAGGCAAACCTGCACTTTGGAAGGTTTCTTTGTTCCTGAAAAAGGTCTCAAAGATATAATGGGTAGGGGTAAGCTTACCCAAACCGAAGTGGCTGGCGCCAATATTTGGGACTTAATGGGTAGGATTGACAGGTATATTAGTGAGGGAACCGGCGTATCAGGCATCACATTTTCGCCAGTCACTAATACAATTTCAATCGCTAACCTTGATATGACTTATGGCACTACAGACGGAATGTGCAGAGCCAACTTTTGGGGTGTTTCAAGAGTGGGTGAAAATCCGCGAGTTGCTGAAACATATTATGGCACTGCACTTATGCGCACCAATGGTCAATGGGTAAGGATAGTTATTGACCATGATGCAATTGTGAAAGGCGGGCTCAAGGATGCGCTTGATCACTTTTTTGCCCATACTAATGTGGACTTTGGCAAAGGATATATTTCAAGGTCGGCAATAGAAAAAGACAGTTGGGATTATGAAGGAAGCGATTACAATAACGAGGGTACTGGGCTTATGTGTGTGGGGCAGATTCCGCCTATGGCAAAACTCGTCGCTGGAGGGGCAGGATCTGTTGATAAAGAAACTGCAGGTGTTGCAAGCATAGAGATTGGAAAAGATATATATCTCACAGCCATGACATACAAGTTTAATGATAGAGATTTGTATGGAGGCGGATGGGGATATGGCACAAGCGGATTGGCACAGAGGGGGGCATCAAGATATATGAATTATCGCCTTTATGAAAAGCCAAGGGAAGATTTTGTTAGTTCCACTTATATTGGCGCAGTGGAATTGCATGCAGATGAAAAATTCAGGGCCATGATATTTGGGGGAAGCACGGTGCCAATAAAAGAAGATGCAAAAGAGTCAATATTAGCAGGCGGGGAGCTTACAACAGAATTTAATTATCTAGGAGTAGGGGCAGAATATAACAATAAAACTGAGAGATTGGACAGATTTAATCTCCGCTCTTATGGAAAGATTCTTCCGCACACTGATTATACGATTTATACTGATGTTGAGCGAGATCAGCGCAGCTTGTTTTATGGTGGAATAACCCATAGGTTTGGTAAAGAAGGGGAAATCGGCTCGGCAACAATTTTCGGAACTTCAAATGAATTTGGAAGACTTATGAGTTCAACAGCTGTGCAGTCACTTGCTTTGCAAGCAAAATCACTTATTGATGATGTTAGCTCAGAATCTAACCCGACAAGAGAACAGGAAGTGTATTGGCTTGAGCGAATGCGGCACATTGGCAACTGGGCTGTGAGGCAGGCGCCCGAAGATTTTTGGAGAAACCAGCCAGCATATCAATTTGGCATTGGATATTCTGCAAACCGTAATAAAAAAGGAACTGATTGGTACCGGGATATTGACGGAGTATTTATGATGGGGGGTATTTTCGACACTGACGGAAAAAAGAGCCAGACATATTCACTGGCAGTGAATTACAGAAACAAAGTTGGATTGTTCGGTGCATACAAATCAGATACAGATTATACTGGCGGTATGAAATTCGGATTTGGAAAGGCGTCAGCGGGAATATATTTCTCAAGTATTGATGTTCCGGGAATTCAGGGGCAGAAACCCAGCTTCAGGATGACAACTGTAGATGCAGGAGAGCGCGGATTGTTGTTTAGCGAAAATACCCAGACTTCGGCAGCACTTTCTGTTGGAAGCAAAGGAAGCTACAAATTCCACATTTTCAATGCTGTTGAAGGAGAGAAAGGGGATGTATTCGGGCAGATAGATGTTTATGGTTACCAGATGCCTGCTGGCTGGCTTGCTGGGCAGGAAATAGGCGGAGGATATAGGTCCAGCGCTTTTGATATGGCAATGTTAGGAATTAGTCAGCTGTATTGGAAAGTGTATGGAGGCATAGGCCAGATAAATACCACACCATTTGATGGGTATTATATCAATATAGGAAGCACGATATTCGGGAAAAACCAATCTTTGCAGATTGATATGCGCGGGATGTTTCATGGCAAAACCAGGTATTGGAATGCCGGCTTAACATACCAATATAGTCTATAACACTGACAAAATAAAAACAAACCCTTTTATTCAATATGTGAGTGGATGAGAATATGGAATTGAAAAAAATATATGTGTTTGCATTTGTTTTGCTTGCAATTTCTGCAATTGCATTCAGCGTGCAATTGAATATTTCGGTAACTGACAAGGATTCCACGAAATTGGTGGGCACTACTGTGCAGATAATGGAGGGAAAAACTGTAATTGAGGAAGAAGTTGCCGATGAATTGGGAGTGGTTAGGTTTAATCTTACAAAAGGGCCTTATTTTGTGAAATTGGCAAGGGGCTCTTATCCTGAGCATGTTGTATTGATGGTGCTTGAAGGTGATACTGCCACCCAGCTTATAATAAGCTTGCACAAGCCGACATATACATTGTATGGCAAAATTATCGACGAGCCGGCAGATAAATGGGAAGGGCAGAAATTATATCTTGTTGATATAGGCGATTCAAAGGCTGCTGAAACAACTGTAAGAAAGAAAGGGTATTATTCAATGGACATTGTATGGCCGGGAGAGAGATACAAATTAAGGATTGGAAACGGGGAAGATAAAAAAATCTCTGCGCCCTTTTCATATGATGTTGCGGGGGCGTATTATGTTGAAATGGATTTGAGGGAAGGAGGAAGTTTCACTAGTGTTGCGCCAAAGATGACAGTGCCGCAAAAAGGGGATGAGGGAAAGAGCATAAATATTTATTTGAAAGCAGGGGAAGAGCCGATTGTCGGGGAGGAAATTAATGTAACAACTCCTGTCGGGGAGACTGTGATAATTACTAATGAATACGGTGCTGCGCAAATATTTGCCGCAGGTGAGGGGGAATATTTGTTTGCATGGAATAATTTAAGCGCAAGCACAATTGTAGGAACAGTGTACCAGCCGCCGGTGGTTGAGGAAGAGGAGGAAGAAGAGGAAATTGAGCCTGCGCCAATAATTTCCCAGCCTCAAAAAGAGGAGGAAGAAGTGAAGGATGATACAATGCTTTTCGGGGCAGGGGCTGCAGGAATGATAGTTTTTGCGGCTGTTGTGCTCGGAGTGTTTGTGGCGGGAGGGATTGCGTATTATTTAACCCGGAAAAAATCCAGGAAAAAAAAGAAAAAGTAGATTAAAATGTTTGAATTTGTTTCAAATTTAGCATATTCCGGCTCGCTTATTCTTCATGACAATTTGTTTTATATTGCACTGACTATTGCTATTGCAATATTTGTTTCATATGCAGATGCACAAAATACTAAAAAGAAATTTTATCACATAGTGTCAACAATTGCAGTATGCCTTCTTTTGGCAATATTATTGAAAGAATTGATTGCAACCCCCCGCCCCTGCATGCTGGAAGGGGGGCTGGTTTCACAATGCCCGAATAATTTCTCTTTGCCTTCCACCCATGCGGCTGTTGCGTTTGCACTTGCGGTTGCGCTTATTGGGGGCAGGATGTTTCCGCTTGCATTATTGTGGGGAGTTGTTGTAAGCGCATCCAGGATATATTTGGGGGTGCATACTCCGATAGATGTGTTTGCAGGGTTGGGGCTTGCAATATTTGCGCTTGCAATAGTGGAATCATTTGAAGTGCACCAGCCTGTGCTGGCCCATAAGAGGAAATGGAAAGGGTTGAAAAAGAGCGTGGAATATGCAAGGCAATTTGTGCATGCAGGAATAGGCATACTGTTTTTTGCTATTGCGTATTTTTTTGGAAACGCGGTCGGGGCAGTGCTTGTTGCATTCCCCCTTCTTTTTGGAATTATAATATTCCATTTTAAGTCAATTGGAATAAAAGTGCCTGTTGCTGATGATATATTGAAATTTGTTGAAAGGCCGGGGTTTGCTCCAGGGTTTGGGGCATTGGCATTTTTTGCGGGCATGCTTATATGCCTTGCATTTTTTGAGCAGAAAATGGCATTATCCATGCTTTTCATACTTACAATATCTGATTCTGTTTCCACAATTATCGGAAGAAAATACGGGAAAATTCCTCTTCCGTATAATAAGAAAAAAAGCTATGCCGGGAGTGCGGCATTTTTTGTTTCATCGCTTCCGGTTTATTTTATTGGTGGAATTCCGGCATTAGGGGCGGCTGTTGTTGCAACTGTTTTGGAAAGTTTGCCCATAAAGTTGGATGATAATTTGACAATTCCGTGGGCAGGGCTTGTAGCTATATGAAAAGAAATATAATCTATATTTGAGTCTGGTATTTATGGGACTGGCTGACTTGATTGGGGGCATTTTTGGGGGGAGAAAGGAGGGAAGGCCCAAAATAAAGGCAAAATGCCCGAAATGCAAAGCAGATGTGGATACAAGCATGGAAAGGTGCCCCAGCTGCGGCACCCACATAGATTTGATGTTCAGGATAAAATGCCCTGAATGCGGGGCTGCAAATAAATTGGATGAAAAAGAGTGCCATGACTGCAAGGCAAAATTATATGATGAAAAAGAGCCTGTAAGAAAGAAAACCAGGTATGTTTGCCCTATTTGCGGCTATAGGGCGGATTATTATATGCTAAAATGCCCTGCTTGTGAAACTAGGTTTGTGTAGTTGAACAAATCCTTTTAAATTCAAAAAAAGAAAGAAAAGCTATGGAATGCATACCGTCATCGTATAAAAAAGAGGCGATATATCTTTGGGTACCCATACTGATAATCGAGTTTATAATCGCCATGACCAACTTTCACATCATTGATGTAGAGT
The DNA here is from genome assembly GCA_043810635.1 of Microcaldota archaeon. Lineage (GTDB taxonomy): Archaea > Micrarchaeota > Micrarchaeia > Anstonellales > Anstonellaceae > 1-14-0-10-45-29. Next base: position 17,159 of record JBDRNY010000076.1, read on the forward strand.
TGACAATACTAAGTATAATCGATTTTAGGTTTACATATGTAATTGCCATGCTCATTGCCCTTTTTGCAGTTTTCTACACTATATATCTGGTTTTGAAGCACAAAAACACATTTATCAAGGTAGAGGAGGATAGGATTGTATATTATGAGGGAATTTTGAATAAAACTACTGTGAGCATACCATATTCAAAGATAGAAAATGTAAACACTCATCAGGACATCCTCAGCAGAATGCTCGGGCTTGTGGACCTAAAAATACATTCTGCTGCAACAGAAAAGGCAGACATCGAGCACTATGACGCAGTTTATTCCGTGTTCAAAAAATATGAAACAAAGCTCAAATCATAGATTCAGAGTATTATGTTTATTTTATGCCCGCATTTCGGGCAGGGAGGAAATGAGATATTTTTTTCCTTAAATATGCTTTTTTCCACTCCAAACCTGCTTCTTGAAATTAATAATTGGCTGCAATTAGGGCAATAAGTGTCTTCTGCCCCCTTCAAATCAGTATTTCCGATATATACATAATTCATTCCAATTTCCTCTGCGATTTTTTTTGCTTTTATAAGAGTGGATTCCGGAGTGGGGGGCTTGTCTTTCATTCTATAATATGGGAAAAAGCGGGAGAAATGCAATGGAATGTCAGGGGAGAGGGATTTTACAAAATTTGCAATTTGCAAAATATTTTCATCTGAATCATTTTCCCCTGGAATTAATAAATTAATTATTTCCAAATGGATTTTGTTTTTTGAATTAAACACTCTTTTTATGGAATCCATTACCGGCTTCAATCTTGCAGAGGAGTTTTTCCAGTATTTTTCATCATCCATATATTTCAGGTCAATTCTTATTGCCTGCAATAATTTTTCCTTTTCAACCAATTCAAATGCTTCTTTTGTAAAATAGCCGTTGGATACAAATACATGGAATAAATTTTTAGTTAAATTGTTTTTCCTGCATTCCAATATAGCATCTCGTGCATATTCAAAGAAAATTGTTGGTTCGCTGTAGGTGTATGCAATTCCGTCAACATGGTATTGGGTTGCCGCATCTGCTATTTGCTTTGGAGTGGTTGGGGGAATGTTTAATGCATTAGGCATATTTTCCCTCACTGCCTGGGAAAGAGTCCAATTCTGGCAGTTGAGGCACCTGAAATTGCACCCCTGGGTGCCGAATGAAAGAGTGGAAGCGCCCGGCTTGAAATGGAAAAATGGCTTTTTTTCAATAGGGTCTATTGCCAATCCTGTGGATTTGCCCCATGCAAGTGAGAATAATTCCCCTTTTTCATTTTTCCTTACAAGGCATTTTCCAACATCCCCGTCTTTTATTATGCAATAATGAGAGCATAATTTGCATTTCACAGCATTTTTCTGGGGGATATTTTTTAATTTTGAATAAAGCAATGCCTGGTGCTTGTATCCTCCGTATTCCAATGCAAGGGATTTCTCTTTTTCCTCTTCGCCCATAATATAGGTTGAGGGAGGCATGGTTTTTATAAATGATATATACGAGAATGAAGGCATGCCCTTTCAAGCTGTTTTGGCAAAAAAAACCCGGGAATTCAATGAAAAAGAATATGTTTCATGCACAATAAGAAGCGGTGAGTCTACATGGAAAGCTGTTCAGGAGCTTGCAAAGCAGATGGCTGGGCAAGGAGTTGATGAAAAAAAGCTTGAAACAATAACATACAATTTGCTGGAAAAAGGAGAGGTGTTTATAGTTAGGGCAGGAAGCAAGAAAATATCAAAAAACTACAGGAAAGTGTTTGCAGGGGACAGAGTATATTGCAAAAGGAGCGTGCTGAGAAAGGAAGTTGGAGTGAGGGAGATTGCAAAAATAACTAAAGCGAGAATTGTGAAAAGAGAGGTACAGTTGAGGGAAAGGGTTGAACCAAAGAAAAGCAGAGCCCTGCCAGGGCCGTATTATGGGAAGATGGAAGAGCTTAAGCACTTCACTTTTGCAAATGCTGATAAGGCAAAAAAAAGGTATTGGACATATGTGCTGGGAGATGCATGCCAAACAGGCAAGCTTTACCGCGCAGAAGATGCGATATTTGAGGGAGCTGAGATTGATGCTCCTGATGAAAGAGGATGGACTCCGCTTATGCATGCAGTTGCAAACAAGCACAACAAAATTGTAATATTGCTTCTTGAAAATATGGCAAAGGCAGATGAGAAAATTCTTTTGTTTGCGCAGAAGCATGGGAATAATGATGCTGTAAAAATGATTATACTGAGGCAGAAAAGGGACGAGATTGCAAAAAGGGCGGAGGAAAGCAGGAAAGAATTCTATCAAGGGATGGTTGCAGAGCAAAAAGAAACAGTTGAAAAGGAATTGAAGGTGCGCCTGCATCCGAAGTTGAGAAATCGGCCAGAAAACATGGCAGTAATCGGCTTTATAAAAGAAAGCAAAAATGTGCAATATTACCTGGGCGGAAAGCCCAACTCAAAGCATACTGACTGCACAGGAAGCGTAATACGCTTCTGCCACTTTTTGAACAAAGAAGGGCTGCTTTCGTTTGATGCAAAAAAGTTTTTTGAAGACAAGAGGCACAGGCATAGCGGGTGGCTTGTGGAAGATTTTTACAAAATGTCGCCAAGCATTGGAAGAGAGTATGTTGTATTGGAAAATTCCGGGCTTGGAAATATTGGTGAAGGGACATATGTTAGCATGCCTGGGAAAAAAGAGGCGGAAATAAGAGTAGAAAAAATAATTTTTAAATCTGCAGGAAAAATGGTATTTTTTGCAAACAATGGGGGGAAATATGTTGCAGAAGAATGGGGGGGAAATGTCAGTATAGGCGGGGAGTATGAATGGAATTTTGGAAAGGATAGTTTTTTTGAAGATAAGAAAGATTGCCCGATTTTTGCCGGAAATCTTATAAAAGAAGGGCATTTGAAAGGAAAAAATGGATTATATTTTAGCTACAACCATTACCCTAAAAAGAAGATGAATGAAAGGCATCTTGGAATATATTATGGGAGATTGCATAATTATTCAAATCCTGTAGAAATTGGAAAGGAAGGGGAAATGCTTGCAAAAGAGCTGTCTGGGTTATTTACAGCTGTTCCGAAAAGTGCAAAAGTAAGAAGGGTTGGGGAGAATAAATTTAAAATCACCTGGAATGCAGAAAACATCCGCCTGCATGAGGGGAAGAAGGGAAATTTTGAATTTGAAGCAAATTTTGCAGTTGACTTTGAGAAAGAAAAGGCAGTATTTGAAAAATATGCCTACAAATTGAATAAAAATGGGGAGAGAAGCGGGGAGGCAAGAGGGCCCCAGAAAATAACATTTGATATTGCAAAAGAGGGAAGTAGATATTGGATTATTTTTGACAGCCCGGTTTATGTTGAAAATACAAGAAATGATGATCCAACACATTATCTGGATTTGGAAACAAAAGGCAGTGCAGGGAGAATGGAAACAAATGGCGGGACTTTGCAATTGTATGCATTAGGAGAAGGCTGTGACTGGGACCACCCAAGGGCAAAATATTGGAGAGGGGAGTGGGGGAAGAATTTGAATGAAGGGCATATTCTTGTTGGGCCGATAAATATTGAGCCAAAAGTGATGATTGCTGGGGCAGGTGTTATGAAGCCGGAAGGGGCTGGCGGATAAGCTGGGATGTTTAAAAAGAATAGAGATGTGAGGAGAATATGCTGTTTCAATTAAGCTTACTAAAAAGGTTGAAAGAAGAGGAAAAGAAAAAGCTCACTGATAGGGATAAAAAAATAGAGCCGCCCCCAATTCCTAGACACATCCCAAAAATAAGAGAATCAAAACCTTATGTAAGGCCGATAAGAATAAGACCACGTCCAGGGCCGATAAAAAGCGGGGGTGGAGTAGGTAATACAATTGTAAAAGGAGAAGGCGGGATGACAAGAAATATGCAATATCAGGTTGTTGGCAGCACAGACAAATACTTTGACCGCGAGTCACATAAGCTTGCGATAGACGACCCCTTTCATAAATCAACTTTAGAGATAACAAAGGCAGAAGCAACAAACGCCCCTCAATTGATTATTAAGCCCAAGAAAAAATCTGCTGTAAAAAAGAAGAAACCAAGAATTGAGGAAAATAAGCCTGGAAAATTTGCTCAAAAAATTCCAGAATATAAAGCTGCGGAATTGACGAAAAAAATTCAGGATGCAATAAATAAAAAGAAACAAAAAATATTTGTTCCGCCCGTGCCAGATGTTAATATTGCAAAGGCGGAAGAAGCAAAAGCAGTGGGGAAACAAACTGATTCTAAGATAGAACATAAACTCGGGGAGATTATAGAGAATATGTATAAAACTCTGGAAGAAAAAGAAGTAGCAAAAGCGGAAAAAACAGGGCCAACAATAAACGAACTGAGAAATGATATAATGGCTCTCGGGAATAACATATCACAATTTAGTGAGGCAGATAAGGAGAAATATGTGAATGAAATTTGTGCTGTATTGGACGGCAAAAATGAACTGTTTGTAGGAGAGAGGGCAGAATACCTGAAAGCGGAGTTAGGCAGGCTGCAAGAAATGAAAGAAAAGGGAGAGTTTATCCGCTTGTTTTCCTAAACTTGTATCCATAATGCAATAATCCTTCTGGGTCATCCCTTCTAATAATTCTAAATACCATTTCTACTTTGTCCCCTATTTTGATGTTTTTTTCTGAGCATTCCACAATTTGGGAAGTGAGCTTTGGCCCCTCATCCAGTTCAACAATTGCAAGCAAATAAGGAGTGGTATTTTCCAACCCTCCTGGTGCGGAGGTAATTGTGGAAAAAGAGTAGATTTTCCCTTTTCCTGAGAAGCGGAATTTTTCGATTTTTCCTTTTCTCCTGCATTTTGGGCATAATTTCCTCATCGGGAAATATTTTGTTTTGCATGTGTGGCAAATCGTTCCTTCCAGCAAATATCTTTCAGGTATTCTTCTCCAAGTGATTGCAATATTTTCATTCATAAATATCACCTAAAATTGCATCCCGCCAGGGATGCGCAAATTATGCTTTCTTTTCCGCAAATCGCTTCGCGATTTGGGGTGCCAAATTCCTCGGGAATTTGAGCATCCCGAGGGTTTTTCTCCCTACAATGCGCGAAGCGCATTGGGGTCCCAAAGCCCGAAGGGCTTTGTAGGATTTCGCAAAAGAAAAAGGCTCTTGCAATATTTTCATTCATAAAAATCACCTAAAATGCTTTCTTCATTACATGGATTACGCAGGTTGCGCCAGAGCCCCCGACATTATGGGTGAGGCCTATTTCAGCATCTTTTACCTGCCTGGAATTTGCCTGCCCCCTCAATTGCCATGCAATTTCAACCGCCTGTTTTATTCCTGTCGCGCCTACAGGGTGGCCGCAGCCTTTCAATCCCCCTGAAGTGTTTATTGATATTTGGGAGTTAAGGGCAGTCAATCCTTCTTCAGTTGCTTTTGCGCCCTCCCCTTTCTTGAAAAATCCGATATCTTCAATTGCCATTATTTCTGCAATTGTAAAGCAGTCATGCACTTCTGCCAAATCTATATCCCCTGGCTTTAATTTTGTTATTTGGAAAGCTTTTTTTGCAGCAACTTTTGTTGCATTTAATTCTGTAAGAGATTTTCTGCTGTGCAATGCAAGAGTGTCAGATGCCTGGGTGGATGCAATTATTTCAACAGGCATTTCAGTATGTTTTTTTGCTTTTTCAAGAGGCATAAGCACAACTGCTGCCGCGCCGTCTGTTACAGGTGAGCAGTCAAATACCTTCAATGGAGAAGCAACAACCTTTGAATTAAGCACTGTTTTTATGTCAATTTCCTTCTGGAATTGAGCATATTTGTTTTTGGCAGCATTTGCATGGTTTTTTACAGAAACTGCTGCCATCTGCTCTTCAGTGGTGCCAAATTCAAGCATGTGCCGCCTTGCCATTAATGCATAAATCGCAGGAAATGTTGCGCCAGGAAACAATTCCCATTCCTGGTCTCCGGCCCCTCCTAATGCTGAAACAACATCAGGGCCAGATACATCTGTCATTTTTTCAACCCCGCCCACAACAACGCAATCATGCATGCCAGATGCAACTGCAAGAAATGCCTGGCGAAGGGCAACCCCTCCGGATGCGCATGCAGCTTCCACACGGGTAGAAGGAATCGGGTTTAAGCCCATCCAATCAGCAAGCAATGCGCCCACATGCTCCTGCCCTATTAATGGGCCTGGAGCCATGGTGCCGGTATATAATGCATCAATTTCTGCCCCTTGCAATTTTGCATCTTCAAGCGCGCTTCTTCCTGCATCAATTATCAAATCACGGAATCCTCTGCCCCATTCTTCTCCGAATTTGGACATTCCAACGCCTACGATGGCAACCTTACGCATAAACATCAACCCTTTATTTTTTTCTTGACACGCACAATATGTTTAGAGAACGCCTGTGGAATAATCAAGTCTGAAACCCAGCATGAAATGATGTATAAAACCAAGCACATAACCCCATACACAACGCTCATGATTAATGCAATCAGAACGGGCGCCCCAATCATCAAACTGTATGCAAAGTTTCCGAATGCCACTAAAGCAGCGGCTATATAACGCCCGTTTACCTTCCAGTCTAGTGCCCCTGCCAGCTGGTTTATTACCACGTTGGCAACTACCAGCGCCACGAATATAAGAACAAATGTGAAGACTGAGATAAAAGCTAATTCGTCTGTGGCTGGCTCTCCCAGCACCCCCGCCCACAAAGAGGCGATAATTTGCATAGTTGCCAGTAGAAGTGCAAGTATCCCAAATGCCAACCATTTTCTTTTTGTAATTCCAAGAAAGTCTGCCATAGTTATCACTTAGAGGGATTTGAGCTTCCTCCTATGCTTTACATACATTCCATAATCCAGATACTCCTTCCTATTAACATACCATGAAAGGGGATGGGAAGTGCGCTTTCTTGCTTTTGGCAATAAATCTGTTGCTTCTATTGCAAATGAATCCGAGCCTGCGCCAGAACCAAATGAAGTCATGAGTATTTTCTGCCCCGGCTTTGCAATATCTAATATTGCGCACAAGCCGAGCATGGATGAGGCTGAATAAGTGTTTCCAATTTTAGGAGTCATTAAGCCTGGCAATACTTTTTTTGTGTCAATTCCAAGCTTTTGCGCAACTTGGAGAGGAAATTTGCCGTTCGGCTGGTGAAATACAAAATAATCAAAATCTGATGCAGTAAATCCATATTTTTCAAAAAGCCCTTGTGTTGCGCCCATTACATGCCTGAAATAGGCAGGGGTGCCAGTAAACCTTCCCCCATGGGAAGGAAAATGCGCATGCTGCCTTCTCCAAAAATCTGGGGTGTCTGTTGTAAATGAAAATGTGCCGTCCAATTTTGCTAAAAAATTCTCTTTCTGCCTTCCGATAATAAATGAAGCAGAGCCGGCTCCTGCAGTATATTCGAGCGCATCTCCGGGGCGCCCCTGCGATGTATCTGAACCTACTGCCAGCACATATTCAATCATATTAGATGAAACCATGCCCATGCCTATTTGCATTGCAGCAGTGCCTGCTTTGCATGCAAATTCCAAATCTGCGGCAGTAAGCTCGGGTGTTGCGCCAATTGCTTCTGCCAAAATTGTTGCAGTAGGCTTTACTGCATAGGGATGGGATTCTGAACCAACATATACTGCGCCTATTTTCTCTGCATCTATGGCTGCAACATCTATTGCATTTTTTGAAGATTCTACAGCCATTGTTGCAGCATCTTCATCCAAATCTGGCACAGATTTTTCCTCAATTACAAGCCCTTTTTTTATTCTTTCTGCCTCTTCCCCCCATATTTTTGCAATCTCATCTGGCTTTATCCTGAATTTTGGCACATAGGCGCCATATCCTATAATTCCTGATGGGTTTGTCATAACATAATCACCTTATTGAAAAATATTACAATTTATTCAATGCTTCCCTTATTCTAGGCAAATCTGATTTTGTGGTAAGCACAGGTATTTGCTCTCTTTGCGCAATTTTCAATGCCAAAGAATCTACTTCATCTATTCCATGCAATACTACAAGAGAAGGTTTCATTGGAGTGACTCGCACCACCACCATAGGGGAGCGGCCTGTAGAAACGCGGGAAAATATAAATGCTCTTTCAGACATGGTGCCATATAATTTGTGAAATTGGTTATAAGGCATATCTAATATCACTTTTAATGAATCCATTAGCGTATAGCCATAAATTTTCTTTACTTTCATCAATTCCTCATTAACCATTACTTTTGCATTAATCAATTTTGCAAAATCTATTGCAGAAATTGAAGTTGCAAATTCATGGGTTTCAAAATATTGGTCTGTTGGCTGGGCTGCTCCGGCAGCTAATTTGGAAAGTATTGGATTTCCGCGGGATTTGTCTATTTCAAACAAAGCATCCACAAACCTGGAAATTATTCCGGTGCCGGGGGATTTTCTCCTATTCCCTTCATAATCTGATATTGTTGAGCAAGAGAGCTTTAGAAATTTAGCCAGCTCGGTTTGGGTAATGGCAAATATTTCCCTCCATTTTTTCATTGTAGAGCCTGGGTTGGGGGATAGGGTTATCTCTCCGGCCATTTCAGATTTTAATTTCTCCATACAAATTTTATGGAAGTTAATGTTTATAAATAGACGTAGTTGAGTTAGACAATTGTCTTAATCACCTCTAAGGAAGCTGGTCTAATATCTTCCCCTCTTCTTCAGTTTTTGTTAATTTTCTTGTTTCGGACGGCTTGCCCTCTTGCTGCTGTTTTGGAGGCTTTTTTGAAATTAAAATATAGGCAAGCACTATTATGAGAAGAAGGGTAAGTGCTATCATATCAAGAGGGATATCCAGCTGCCCTTCTTCTGGTGCAAGCTTTTCTGCTCTTTTTATTATAGACTCTGCCAATGGAATTGCATCTGCATATTTTTCATTGCTTATAAGCGAGTCAAGGGATTGCAAATCCTCATCCAAAGAGGAGAGATGGGTAGAATCTGGCTCGATTGAGCGAAGGCGCTCTATTGCCAAATATGCTGTGCGCCTCAAATTTTTGGCTGAATAGGAAATAGACGAAAATCCGTCATCTGCTTTTGCTTTTGCATCCAATACAATTCCGTCTGCCTCTGAAAGCAGGAATTCCCTTTGCTGAATTGATTGCAATGCTGAAGAAAGGGAGGAAGGCGTTTCTTCTTCCCATTTTGAAAAAATGGCTTGGACAGATTTTTGCAATGCTTTTGCCTCTTTTTCAGAAAGAGAGGGCTGGGTGAAATACTTTCCTGCAGAATTCAGGATGGAAAGCGAGTTTAGATAAGATGTGAGAAGAGAATCTGCCTCCTGTGCTTTTGAAAGAATTTCCTCTTTCCTTGTATTTTGCATTTCAAATTTTTGCTGTGCCGAAGAAAGTGCATCTGAATAAGATGGTTCTAGTTTTTGGCGGGCGGGGATGAGGAATTGGAAGGCGGGGAAAATTTCTCCTTTTTGAAGAGAGGCTTGCGCTTTTGAAAGCGCTTCATCGCTTTCAGATGAAATTTGCTCATCCAATCCAAGCAATTGTATTGCTTCATACAATTCCAAAGATTTGGAATATAATTCATTATATTCTGAATTTGCTTTTTTCTTTGCTTTTTCCTCGGTTTTTGCATATGCACTGCGCCACTTAATATTTGCTTTTTCTATTTCCCCTTCTGCAGCAAGAGAGTTTGCATCTGAAAGAAAAGTGGAAAGGGCGGAATGCCAATCATTTAAATCCTCGGCAAAAGAGGAATTTAATGCAGAAAGGTTTTGCAAATAGAGCAAAAGCCGGCTGGCCTGCTCCCCCTCTTCTTCCCATGCCTTTCTTGCTTTTCCGTCATCAATTACCTGGGAGGAAAGGCGGGATTGTAATTTTTCAATATATTCATAAGCGGTTTTTGTTTCCCCGCCGTCAAACGCTTTTTGCGCAACATCTGCCATTTCCAAAGAAACGGAATCATTGTAATAAACTGCTTTTTGCCTTAATATGGAAAGGGTGGAATTAAGCCATTCCTCGGGCTCGTTGATATTATAAGAGACTGAAACAAGAGCCTGCCCATCTTCCGGAACCGGAGTAAGCTGTGCTGTCCATGCAATACCCCCCACATACCGGGTATCCAGATGCTTTATTTTGGATTTGTCTGAAGACAGTTTGAAATTCTCAAGCTTGGAAAAAGTGTGCTCATCAACCTCAAATACTGCATTTTCACATTGGGGAAGGCTGGTGAGGGGGAGAAGGTATGAAATGCCGAGGGTTGGGGGGGAGGAAGGGGATGGAGTGATGATGTAATTTTGCTTTTCAAGCAGATAGGGCTGATGAAGAAGTATTTTTATGGAAAATGAATTTATATTTGGATTGAAATTTGAAATAATGAAATAAATTACATCATTTCCATCAGAATCTGCAGCCCACACCCCTTCAAATTCCTCCCCTTCCGAAGCAATAAGTGTTGCTTCGCCAGAGCTTCCGCTTGCTGGCCAGGGAATTCCTATTTTCAGGGAGGAGGGGGGGTAAAGGGCGGTTAGGGAATAATTTGCTTCCATGCCGGCTTTGCCTTCTTTGCTTATTTCAAACAAGCAAGAAGTTTGGGTATGCTGGAACGGAATTTTGCTTGATGTGAAAGAAAGCGAAACTTTTTCAAACGCATCTATTGAAGAGAGGGAAATATGTATTTTGCCTTCTGTTGAATAACTGTTTTCTATATTTGAATTGGCAGATTGCACTTCCCTGAATTGGAATGGAATATCAAAGGGGCATTCTATAAGCAAATTATTCGGATAATATAAATTTAAGGTGTTGGAAGATGCCCACTCCCCGCCAGTGTCAAGCCTTTTCAAAGAAACGGGGGGGGAATTGTCTGAAGAAATCCAGTTTGCGTTCTTGCATAAAACAGAATTTATGGCATTTCTCACATCCTTGTCCATGCTTTCTTCCTGCTTTTTTAATTTCAAATTAAGTTCATTTAGATGCTGGAATGCATAAAGAGACCATTTATCAGCTTCCCTTAATTTTTCAAATTCATTTTCAAAATTTTCCAACGCGGCAGGATTTTCCTCTTTTATTGCCTCTGCATTAGAATGCAATTTAAGGTATTTTTCATTTTCTTCCAAAAGACGGGCATGCAACTCGCTCTGTATTGCCATTATTTGGCTGTTTATTTCATCCAAAGTTATTTCAAACCCTTTTTTGTAAAGAGAATTCAGCGAGTCATGCTTTGCCTGGTAGGAGGATATGTCAACTTCCATTCCTTCCCCGGCATCAATAAATTCCTGAAATTTCTTAAGGGCATTTTCAATATCCTCATTTTCCGCATGCTTTTCAGGAGATTCTAATTTTTCTATTCCAATATTTGAATTATACAGCACTTTTTTGCACAAATCATATTTCAACCCAAGAGAGGAATGCTGCTTTGCGTCAAGCATGCTTTGGTTTGCTTTTTCAAAATATTGCAATGCATATACAAGGGAAAGAGACTGCCCCAATTCATTGCTTCTTTCTGCTTCAGATATTTTGCTTTCCAGCAGCTGAAATTTCTCTTCAGCCGCAATGCATGCATTTTTGCTTTTTTCATGCATGCTTTCATTCATTTCATATGCCGCGTCCATTGCATGCAAATATGAGCGGGAGGCATTGTTGTAATAATGCATCCTGAATGCGGCCCATCCTTTGCTTTTAGCTGAAATCGCTTTCCCGCCGTCAAAATAACTGTTTCCTGAAGAAGCGTGCCCCTCAAACTGGGAATATAAGCCCGGTATTGTGCCGGTAGCCCTTGCCGCCACAAACATGGGGGAAGGTGTATCGTCAAAATCATCCCAATAAGAAAATAATTCATAATTGTTGCTTTTTGCAAATTTTTCAAAATTTTTCACTTCCCCCTTCAAATTTTCTGCATAGCTTTTGTTTCCCACAACTTCTGAAACCATTATTTTTTCCGCCTCTGCAAGAGAGCGCTCAAATTCAATTCCTGTTTCAATGATTGAATTTTCCCCTGACATTAAATTATAAGCATCTGCAATATTGGCAGATGAATGGTTGAATAAAGGAAGGTGGCCCGGCTCCTCGCAAACCATTTCAAATATTGCAAGGGAGCGGTATACCCGCGCATATTTTTGTGCCGAATCCGCAGAAGCGGGGTAAGGGGTGTCTGGGTCTGAATATTTTGCTGCAAGCGCCACAAAATTTGCCCATTCATTATACGCCGGCTTTGCTTTTCCAGAATAAATATCATTATCTGCCCCCATCTCCTCAAGCTTTTTTGCCCTTTCCTGCGCATCTGAAAAAACTTTGTTTGTTGCACCGGCAGAAGCTTCCAAAGCATCAGTCTGGTTTCCCATCACATGCCTCCAATGGGAAGAGTAGTCAAATGCCCCGGGGGCATTTGCCGCAATATCCATTAAATAATCAGATAGAAAAGAGGTGCTGACAGAAAGAAGGAACGGCACGGGCCCCATAACAGAAAAAGTGGGAACAAACAATAGAAGAAGGGGGGATAAAACAATTTTTGAATCAATATTTTCCCCAACATTAAGTTCAGAATATTTTTTCAAATTCAGGAAATTCTTGGATGCTTTTTCATAAGATTCTTTTGCCTTGCGCGCGGATTTTTGGGTATTTTTTATTTCCCCCTTTTGCTCAAGATATTTTTCTGAAAAAGAAATGTCTGCCCCATATCCGGAGGAGGCATTTGCATCCCATTTTTCCATATTTGTTGAAAGAAGAGAGGCATGCAATGCGGGAAGGTATATATGATCCGGAAGGTCTGCCCTTCCGCTTAAGGAAAGAAGGGTTTTGGCAATTCCTATGTAGATGGCATGATTTTCCTTCAGCACATATGCGCTGTCCCACTCTTCTTTCGGCTCCCAAAATCTTCGGAATTCTTCCCTTAATTTAATCTGGTTTATTGAATTTACATTTGAATAATCTTTTTGATAAGGGGCGGATGAAGAGTATGTTTCATTCATAAGTGTAGTTATATCTTGTGCAATTTCCCCTTCATACAAGGAATTTTGTGCAAAAAGGAGGGATGAAAATAGGAGAAGGAGAAAGGGCTGCCATTTTAATCGAAAATCAGCCAGAAACACCACCCACAGCAACAATATAGGTGATTTAAGTTTATATACAATGCGCCGATGGTTGGGGAATTTAAACTTATTTTGCTTAGTTCATGCGGGAGGAGTTCATGACCGAATATATAGCAATGCCTATGCCACAGAAACCTGGACAGCGACCGATGCGCAAGGTGGAAATTGATCTGGATTTTGAAGGAAAAAAACAGACATATGCAGTATTTGTAAGGCACGGCCAGCCCCTTGTCGAAGCTATCAGGGAGCTGCAGCGGCAGGGAGTGCTGGATTTAGTTTCAGCCAATGGCTTTTCTTATATCGTCCGTGTGCGGGGGCAGACTGCAGGTAAAGCAACAGAACAAGAGTTGCCATGGTATTTTCCATACCCCATAGATCCGGACCTTCTTAACGGTCCTGCTGACACAGGCTTTGAATTCTGGAGGATTGATGAGGATGGGAACCGAAATGTGCCGGTAACTGATAAAGATGGTAAAAAATATTTTCTTACCTTTGATGATATCTTAGTCACTGAAGACATTAGAATCGGGATTGGCGCCAATTATGGAGGCAGGTATGAGTATGAAAAGGATGGGGCTCCGGTGATTGACCACAGACAAAAAAAAGGCATATTGACTCCAGAACAGATAATGAAAGAACGGGAGCGAAATCCAAATGCCTTTCACACGCCGGTTGAGGAGATGATACCCGGATGGCTTGTGCGGGAAGACATACTCAACCCCTCCAAGTTTCAGAATATACGAGCAGGTATTGGTGAGCGCCCATTGCAGGTGCATTACATTCCGGCATCGCTTAGACCGAAGAGGTATAACCGCGAATTTTTAGATGGAATTTCACCAAAACTGCAGAAACTTTTGCCAGGACAAATGAGCCTCCAGCTGGCTCTTGCAAAGAAAATGAAAATAAAGGCAATAAAAGCTCCGGAAATTGAGATTAGTGCTGTTGCCCCCTTTGCAGGAGAAACAATTCCTGAAAATAATTTTGAATTTGGAAAAATTCCAAATGTTGATGAATTTTTGAACGGAAAAAATGATTTGAAATTGGAAAAAACAGCAAATACTCCAGATAATTTCGAGCAGAAAAACAAATTCAAAATGCCTTATGTTGAAAAAGAATTTGAATTTGATGAAATTGGACGGAAGGATGAAAAGCAGGATGAAGAAGGAAAATTCGCATTTGCTAATTCAAATAATACGAGAAATAATGAAAAAAGCAATTATGCTGTTGACGAGAAAGGGATGATTGTTGAAGATATAATGCCGGGAAATGAGATTAAAATGCCGAATATTCAGAAAGAGAGAAATGCTATAATGCAAAATAATAGAGATAAGATTGTAAATGAAAATAAGCTTCCGATTGTTGGAATGCAACCTGTGGGAAAAAGAAATGAAGTGAAAACGAAAAACACCCGTGTTGCAGACAAAAATAGAAATGAGGCAGCAAATGGAATGATGAATGCAGGAAATAAAAACAAAATTCAGAAGAAAAATTTGAATAACACGAGGACAGTTTCCCATGCTGTGGCAAATGAAAAAATAAAGGCAATAATATTTGATTTGGACGGGGTATTGGCAGATTCTGAAAAACTGCACCTTCAGACATTTAATGAGGTGTTTGGAAAGTATGGGGTGAAAATAGAGGAGAAATGCTGGATTGAGAATTATACGGGCAGGGGTTCGGAATATATTGTGCACCACTTGGTGAAAAAGAATAATTTGAATGGAGTGGATGAGAGGGGATTGGTAAGGGAGAGGATACTGGTTTTTGAAAAAAGAGTGGGGGAAGGGAAGCTGAAAGCAGCAAAAGGGGCGGTGAAGCTGATTAAATTGGCAAAAAAGAGGAAGATAAAATTAATTGTTGCTTCGGGGGGGCACAAAAAGAATGTCAAAACCCAGCTGAAAGCGATTGGAATGGATGAATTGAAATATTTGGGCACGGAAGATGTGAAGAAAAGAAAGCCGAATCCGGAAGTGTTTGAAAAAGCTGTTAAAATGCTCGGGTTGAGGAAAGAAGAATGCATAATAGTAGAGGATTCCAAAACAGGGCTTGAAGCTGCAGTGGCGGCAAAAATAAAATGCATTTTAATAGGAAGGCATCATCCGAAAAAATTGAGGAAAAAGGCTAGCTTCTGGGCAAGTAAGCTTAATACCAAGAAATTGCTTAAGCTCTTTGCATCATTATGCTAAGCAGCTCTTTTTCTGAATGAGAATGTGATATCTTTCCCCTTAATTCCGCCGCATACCTGAATCCATGCGCAAGCTGAAGGGAAATTTCTTTTAGATAAACAAATGGAACACTATATTTTTTTGAAAGAAGAGAGTATTTTGTCATAAATTCCACTTTCTTTTTCCAATTTGCATCTTCAAATTGCTTCCCTGCAAAAAAATTCCTTGTTTGGGAAAATATGAATGGGTTGGAAAGGGCAGCCCTGCCTATCATCACCCCCCCGCACCCGGAAATTTCAATAATTTTTTTAACATCTTCAGGAGTTTTCACATCTCCGTTTCCTATTATTGGTATGGAAACGCTTTCTACTATCTTCCCTATTCCTTTCCAATCTGCTTTTCCTGAAAAACCCTGTTTTTGGGTGCGTGCGTGCACAGTTATTGCACTAATACCCTCTTTTTCAAGCAATTTTGCAATTTTCACGCTTTCACTTATTTTATGGGAGAGACGCATTTTGGCGGTGAGGGGAAGGGAGGAATATTTTTTTGCATTTTTTGCAATTTCAGATATTTTTTTTGGATAGGAAAGGAGGGAGGAGCCCGCCCCTGCTTTCACGACTTTTTGCGCCGGGCAACCCAGATTCAAGTCAATTATTTTTGCATTTAATATTTTGCTTTGAATTTTTTCTTCCAGGTATTTTATTGCTGGGGAGATTTCGCCTGCCTTTGCCCCGAATAATTGGATTGCGCTTATTCCTTTTTTCCCGCAACATATAAGGGAAAATGTTTTTGAATCAAATTTGCTTTTTTCCGGATTTTTTATTTTTTTATTTTTAATTTCAATTTTTTCCTCATATTCCCGTGCAAGTGCCGCGGCTGATGCCAATTCAGTATATACTAAATCTGCCCCGCTTTCTGCCATCAAATCCCTGAATGCGATATTTGTATACCCTGCCATGGGCGCAAGCGCCAGAGGCGGGGAAGAAGCTATTTTTAATTTGCCTATTTCCATCAAATATAGGTGAGGGGATGAAACATATTATACTTGCTATGTTAGTTGTGGGAATGATAATTTTTGCGGGCTGTGTTGGCGGAAGCTGGGATGCGGATATAAACAAAATAATTAAGACTGGCAAAGCAACAGGCAACGGCAGCATGCAGAAATATTCTTTGGCGCATGAAGAAGAAGGCGAAAATGCAATCATAATTCCCGGGGCGGGCGAAGAAGAAGATAGTGTTGAGGTGGATGAGGGGAATAATTATGAGGTGGAAGAAATGGAAAAAAACCCGATAGTTGTGTTTGAAACAGACAAAGGGACATTTAAGGCGGAAATATTTGTAAATGAAGCTCCAATTACCGGCGGGAATTTTATGGAATTGGTGAGAAGCGAATTTTATGATGGTTTGACATTTCACAGGGTGGAGCCAAATTTTGTGGTGCAGGGAGGAGACCCGAAAGGAGATGGCACAGGCGGGAGCAACAAAACCATTCCTTTGGAAGTAAAGGAAAATTTGAAGCATGAAACAGGAAGCTTGGCAATGGCAAGAAGCCAGAATTCGGATTCTGCATCCTCTCAATTTTATATTGTAATAGGGCCTGCCTCATTTTTGGACGGGCAGTATGCAGTATTCGGGAAAGTAAAAGGAAATGAGATGGAAGTTGTGAATAAAATTAAGATAGGGGACAAAATGAATAAAGTGTATGAGGAAAAATAGGTTCCATTTTGTTTTTTAACTCTTATTTTCATAAACTCTTTACTGTGTTTTTCGGGGGGATGATCTAACCTGGTATGATGCCAGCTTTGGGAGCTGGTAGTCCGAGTTCAAATCTCGGTCCCCCCATCCGCAGATGGGGAGCCTTGCCAGTAAGGGCAAGCTAACCTCAAATCAACAAATTTGAGGGCATTGCCCGTCCTACAAATTGCGAAGCAATTTGGGATGCTCATCGGCAAAGCCGATGGCACACCGAAGCCAAAAGGCTTCGATTGCCCCAAAGTCCGAAGGACTTTGTAGGGAAGAGCAAGCTAACCCCCATTTTCTAAATTCCTGCAGAAACCAACAAAAACCACAAGTAGATGCCGTAAATTGCAAGAAGGGCCGCCCCCTGGTATTTTGATATGAAAAGAGGGGGCTTGTAAAATACAGCCATAATGAAAAGAAGCACACTGCTGAATATTACCATAAGCAAGTCAATATTTCTGTCAAATGCAAATGGAATCGGGTTGAGGAGGGAAGCCAGGCCTAGCACAAAAAACAGGTTGAAAATGTTTGAGCCGACAACATTTCCTATTGCCAAATCCACATTTTTCCTGAGCGCTGCAAGAATTGAAGTGATAAGCTCGGGGAGGGAAGTGCCTATTGCAACAATTGACAATCCGATAATGGATTCGCTTATTCCAAGCTGGCCTGCCATAAATATTGCGCCCTCAACCACCCATCTTCCGCCCAAATAAAGGCCGAGGAGGCCGATAAACAAATACATTGCAGAAGTGGGCAGGCTGTATTCGGGGGGAGCGCCCGCTTTCTTATTTTTCTTCCTTTCATTTTGGTCATTGCGCGTCATTCCATAAACATAATACAAAAATAAAAGGAAAAAGCATAAAAGGATAAATCCGTCGCCCCTTGTAATTTCAGAAATAGAATCCCCGTCAAGAAGGATGTCGTTTGCCAGCACTGCAATAACAAGGGCTGCAAGAAGGCTGAAAGGAATTTCTTTCCATGTTGTTGCATGGGGAAGGGAAATTTTTGAAATAATTGCTGCAATACCCATTATAAGCAAAATATTTGATATATTGCTCCCGAGAATATTTCCTATAAGCAAATCTGTGCTTCCGTCAACGCTTGCAATTAAGCTTACAATAAGCTCGGGAAGGGAAGTGCCGAAAGAAACTATTGTCAATCCTATTACCAAATCTGACACATTAAACCTTCTTGCAATTGCCACAGAGCCTTTTATAAGAAAATCCGCGCCTTTTACAAGCGCAACAAACCCAAGTATAAATAATGCATACTCAAGATACATGGAAATAGTTTGGAGGGTGGGTAATAAAAAACCTTAATAAGGGAAGAGGGGAGATGTTTGAATATGGTAAGACGCACCCTGCAGTTTGTGATAAAACAATTGGAAAAAAGATGGATTTATCTCAGCGCGCGGGCTGTTGTTTTGCTGCTTTTCGGAAGCATATTGTTTTTCCCTGAAGAGCTTTTGATTGCGCTTGAAAGCCCGGCTATTCTCGGAGTGATGCTGTTTGCAACAATAATATTTGCAATCATACTTTTGGGTGATTTGCTTACAACAAGGCAGAAAACAGTCGGCTCGCTTATGTACAAATATGTTTTCCTGACATTTTCAATAATACTTGCCTATGGATTGTTTTATTACATAAATGCAACTTTGTTTGAGCCCCCGGGATTTGGATACCTACACCCAGGAATCCATGAATTGGAAAGGGATGTGTTTTATTTCAGCGGAGTGACTTATTTCACGATAGGGTACGGGGATATTACGCCGGTTGGGGCAAATGCGCGCACTGCCGCAATTACAGAAGCATTTGCAGGCAATGTGATAAACCTTGTTGTATTGGCAACCGCATTTCAAAGATGGGTGTGGAGAAACAAGAGATAGTTGTAGGATATAAAATTTAGAAAGAGAAAAAATTTGCTTTTATTTCATCCCTTATTTCTATTCTTGCAGCCCTTCTTGATTCTGCTGCACCAAGCTTTATTACAATAGTATCTCCGACCACTTTCTGCCCTTCATGGTCGTGGATGTGCCCGCAAATAACCATGAGAGGTTTTTTTGATTTGATGCATTCCCTTACTGCAACGCTTCCAACATGCAAATTTCCGCTTACACTGTCAAATATTCCCTTGGGCGGGGGATGGCTTACCAAAACAGTGTTTTCATCAACATTTGATGCATTTAATATATGCTCTATTTGCGTTTCAGACAATTCACTCGGGGTGTGGAAAGGGGTGGGGTTGCTTCCGCCCAATCCTACCAAATTCCATTCCCCAACTTCTACTTTCCTTCCGTGAAGATAATTCGGATTTTGGCGCAATAAATCAACCACTGCAGAATTGTCCATATTTCCGTGCACAAAATAAAACTTTTCCCCGAATATTTCAATCAAATTCTTTACAAATGAAATAGGCCCCCTGTTGCTCAAATCCCCTGCACATATTGCAATATCATAATCTTCCCCAGATGCAAGCTTTCTAAGCCCTTCCAATGCATCCTCATCTGCATGAATATCAGTAAAAGCAAGAATGTTTAGTGCCATTAAATTCACCTTTCTTTTTCCAAAATTATTTTTTCTTCTCTTTTGTTTTTTGCAATATTGCATTTGCCCTTTTGTCAAACTGCTCTTTTAATTTTCCTGCAATACTATTGTGGGAATAAGCGTCTGCTTTTGTTGCAATTGCGATTTTTGCGGCCAATGCACGCGCCAATTTTCCTCTTGCTTTTTTCGGTGCGGTGGATATTAGAGGGTGCTGAAATATCAATCCGTGCTTGGGAGGGGGGGAGCCGGATTTAAGATGCTTGAATAATGCTTTTTCTGCCCCCAATACCTGAATTGTTGAAGAGGGGAATGATGCAAGCCTTTTCAAGCTTCCTGCCTGGGCGATTAATTTTGCTGTAACTCCGGGGCCGGCGAGAAGGGAAATGTTTGGTGCAAGCTTTTCAGCCAGCTTATTTTGATATTCTTCTAATTTTTCCCTGAAATTATATATTGAAACAAGCATTTCAGCATGGGAGCGGAGCATTCCCATGTCATCTTCTGAAAATTTTACTCCTACAGAATTTTTTGCTTTTTCTAATACAGAATTTGCACTCTCCCCTAGAATTTCCCTTACTTTTCCTTCATCAGGGGAAGTTCTGTCAAGTATAAGGGCTATTTTTGTGTATTTTACAGGGTCGCGGTGCTTAAATTCCGGAAAATGCAGGCCATACCATTCTGTAAGCCGCTCATATGCCAAATTTGATATTTTGTTTAATTCGTCTACTGATGAAACCGCCTGCACCAAAATATGATCCGGGGAAGTAAGAGCTTCTTTTACCCCTGCTTTTGCCTTTCTTACAAATTTTGAATGGTCAAACCTTTTAGACATTAATTAACACCGATTACAATTAACGCGTGCAAGGTATTTAAGCTGTGCGGAAGTGCTTTTTTCATGATACTCTCTGACAAGGACATAAAAAATGAGATAAAGAGGGGAAGGATAAAATTTACCCCTAAATTGGAAAAAAGGCAGATAGGCCCTGCTTCTGTGGATTTGACCCTTGCGCCCCGCTTCTGGATATTTAGGGAAGAATTTGAAGGAAAAGTGGTTGACTTGAAAAAAGTTCATTTTTCACAGGCATTTAAGCAAATAAAAGTAAAATCTATTGTGCTCTCGTCAGGGCAATTATGCCTTGGGATAACAAAGGAGAAGATTAAGTTGGCGCCGGACATTATGGGCGCGCTTGAAGGAAGAAGCAGGTATGCACGGATGGGATTGGCAGTGCATGTAACTTCTGCATTAGTGCAGCCAGGAAGCAACAACCACCAAGTGCTGGAAATTGTAAATATGGCTCCGTCTCCAGTAAAAATATGGTCTGGCATGAGAATTTCGCAGGTTGTGTTTGAATATTTGAATACTCCTACTTCCAAGCCTTATGCTAAATTTGGGAAAATTGCAAGGAAACAATAAACTATTTCTTTATTTTATAAATTCTGTCATGATGGTCAAAATCCGCAAACAAGATAAAATTTTTTTCCAAATTTACTTCAAATGTCAGCACAAAGTGCTTGTCAATATGCACCCGCTTTAGGTTGCTTAAATCATGCCGCAAGTTTTTGTAATGCTTGATAGCCTCTGGAGGGGAGTTTATTATCTCGTCTGTTTTTTTCTTGATTATTTTCGCCTTTTTCTTATCTTTTTTGGCAAGCTTCTTTATTTTCAGCTTCAGAACCTGCGAAAAGTCGTATTTGAACATTTTAACCCTCAAAAAGCTCATCATACTCTCTTTGGCTCATGCGCCTTTTGGGGTATTTTTTCATATGCTCATCACATATTTCAAGTATTTTTTTTACATATTCCTCGGAAGCGCCCTCCTCAACATATTCTGTGCCATAGAGGCGGATGAATTTGTTGAGTGCCTCGGATTTGTCGTGCAGGTTGTATTTTGCCTTTATTACATTGAGCACCTGGTTGCAATATTCATCGATATTTATTTGCGCCATTACCATATATACCACATATATATGGTATATATTTAAAGTATATAAAGCTTTGGTTGGCAAAAATCGCCCTTCAGCATCAATCATTTTTTAGAAAACAATTCAGTACTCAGATACCTTTCCCCCCTGTCAGGGAAAATTGTCACAATGTTTGAGCCGTCTTTTGCTTTTTTTGCAGTTTCGATTGCAGCAAATAATGCGGCGCCGCTTGACATGCCGACAAAAATTCCCTCTTCTTTAACAATCCTCCTGGCAATCTCAAATGCTTTCTCAGTTTCAACCATCACATTCCTGTCAATTTTGGTTTCGTCATAAATGGAGGGAACAATTGCCTCTTCCATGCTTTTCAAGCTCTGGATATAATGCCCCTTCACAGGATGGGCACACACAATTTGTATGGAAGGGTTTTTTTCTTTCAAATATTTTCCAACACCCATAATGGTGCCGGAAGTGCCTATTGCAGAAACAAAATAATCAATCTTGCCATTCATCTGGGAATAAATTTCCTCTGCAGTGGTTTTGTAATGGGCTATTTTATTGTATTTGTTTGAAAACTGGTCTGGCATAAAATATTTCTCAGGATATTTTTTGACAAGCTCACGGGCTTTGATAATTGCCCCGTCAGTGCCTAATTTGGCATCAGTAAGTGTCACTTTTGCGCCAAACGCCTCAATTGTCCTTCTTCTTTCAACAGATACTGCGGCGCTCATCACAATCTCAACATCATAGCCTTTGCATGCACCAACCATGGCAAGCCCTATGCCGGTGTTGCCGGAAGTAGGTTCAATAATCGTCTTCCCTTTCTTCAACTCGCCGTTTTTTTCAGCCTGCTCAATCATTTTCAGCGCAATCCTATCTTTTATGCTGCCTGTTGGATTCACCCCCTCAAATTTGGCATAAATATTGACATTTTTATTTGGATTTAATTTATTGATTTTGATGATGGGAGTATTTCCAATCGCTTCTAAAATATTATTATACAACAAAAGCACCTTTTCATATTTGCATGTTTGATTATTTAAATAGAATATAACAAAAAATTCAAATTTTGCTAAAACATCCTAGCAGCATTTATTCTCATTATTTCATCAAGCAATTCCATTTCCCCCTCATTCAATACTTGCGAGCATTTGGTTTGCAATATTTGAGATTGCTGCTTGTTGATAAATGTATAAAGAAAATCTCCTGCTTTAAATGTTTTTCCGCAATATGGCCCTGAAATTGAAATTGCAACTTTATCCCCTGCATTTGCCTCTTCAACAGATTTTCCATCCAATTGAATTGTTTTTATGCTTCCTATAATTTCCCCGTTTGAAAGCATTACAGGTGTTTTTGGCTTCAATTTCCCTGCTTTCACTTCCACTCCGAATATTGCGGGCTTGCATAGCCTGAAAAAGCAGTTTGGCAATACAACTAATTTTGCAGGAAACGGAATATTGCTCATTATATCAGAAGTGTCTTTTTCTTTTTCGCAAACAGACCATTTCAGATAATCATCAACAATCGAATAAATCACTTTTGAGGAAAATATCGGAATATTGCAGTTTTTTGCCTCTTCTTCAGCATCATTATTTGCAGATACATTAAATGCAAGCACTGCCCCGACATATTTGTTTTGCAAAGAAGCTGAATGCGCTGAAATAATGTCCATTTTTACTACAGGGCCTATTGAAATTTGCTTTATTGGAACAGAAGCATTTCTCAAAAGCCTCATAAGAGCTTCGGCAGAACCTAATGTATCGGTTTTTACTATCACACCTGCCAAATTTTTCTCGTCTATCAATATTTTATTTACTTGTTTTGCTATTTCTTCCTCAATTTTCTTTCCAATTTTCTCTGAAGAAACTGCGGAGAGGGGGGAGCCTGCCAATGCCCCTTCCAATCCGGGCGCATATATTTTGATTCCTGCAGCTGCCGCAATTTCATCAACATAAACATATTTCAAACTTCCAGAAGTTTTTTCACCTGGCATTGGGGGGCGCAAAAGCCCCCTAATTTTTGCCACCTTTGGCCCTTGCGCTGTTGCAAATGCAATCAAATCATTTTTTTTCAAAGTGCCGTCATAAATGATTACATCAATTGTTGTGCCAAGCCCTTTCTCATCTTTTACTTCCAATATAGAGCCTTTTGCAGGGCCGGACACTTCTGCCTGCAAGCCATCTGAAAGAAATTTTTGGCATAAGCCAGACAAATAAAGAAGCAATTCCGCAATTCCTTCTCCTGTTTTTGCAGAGCAGGGGACGATTATAATTTGCTTTGTAAAATCTTCAACATTGTCATATCTTTCAGATTCAAACCCCATTTCAGAAAGCTTTCCGACTGCAGTATATAATTTTTGCTCAACCATTGCCTGCACTATTGGGGATTGGAGCGAGAGGGAATGTTGTATTGAGGGAGTGGATTGCTTTTTCCACCCCTGCACCAAATCCACTTTATTTAATGCAATTATGAAAGGAGTTTTGTTTGTGCGCAATATTTTCAATGATTCCACTGTCTGAGGCTGGATGCCCTGCATAATATCTATTACCAATATTGCAATGTCTGCAATAGACCCTCCCCTTTCCCTCATTGATGTAAATGCCTCATGCCCAGGAGTGTCTATAAAAAGCAAGCCAGGCATTTTTAGGGATTTTTCAGCAGTTTGCGCAAGGGGGCCGCAAACTTTTACAATTGTTTTTTTAGGCAGATAATATGCCCCAATCATCTGAGTAATTTGCCCTGCCTCTTTTTTTGCAATAGCGCTTCCTCTAATGTAATCCAAAATGGAAGTTTTACCATGGTCTACATGGGCCAAAATGCATATTACCGGAGAGCGCAACATGTCTAACACCGCAATTAGTTATACAATAGTTTTGTTGGAGGCGGTTTTTATTTGTTGGTATTAACTTTGTATTCGATGAACAGAGAAAAGTGCAGATTAGTTTTTGGATATATTAATACTTAAGTCGTTTGTTGTTATTGCTTTCATGTTTCTTGGAAATCGGCTACTTGCAATCTTTTTTCTCAGCGTTATCAGAAAGTTTAGCTTATCCCTCTCTACATTAGTCTGGCTTGCAAGAGAGGATATATTATGAATCAGGGAAGTTCCGCCATTTTTTGAGCCTATAATTGCATAAAGTCTTAATTCCTTTTTTCTTCTATTGTCTTTTTCTATCTCGTCCAGAAGAGTATATAATTCCCTAAAAGCCTCTTTTTCTGGAGCAGGTGAATGTATATAACGCTCAACAAGCTTCAACATACCTAGATTTTTTATATATTCATATTCCTTCCCTTTTTTATCAAAAAAAGCAAGCGCCATGCCGATATCCAGCTTATGCTTACATCCGAATACTTCTGCAATACCGCTATGAGCACGTGTGAGTCGAAAAACTTTTTTAACATCAAAATCGGCATTAGTAATATTTATAAAATCCCTCTCAATATTTTCCGGTTCGTCGCTGCTTAACTTGCGTCCATCTTTTACACGGAGAAAAACTGGGTGTGTATAAATTTGTTTCTCTGCCCTGCTCTCGTGACCCTTGGGGAGGTCACTGCCTCTTTTGTAAACAAAATCATCCACCCTTGCACCGCCTATGGACCATTTTTCAAGCAAATCGGCAAAGGCAAAATATGTTTTCACACCCATTAGCATCTACCCTGCAATATATAATCAATCTGCACTTTTAAATGTTTCTATTAGTGTTAATTGAAGGAATTATATTTTGAGTAAAAAGTTAATAATGGTAGAAAAGCGAATACATAGTATGATAATAGAAGGAAAAGATGTTGAAGCAAAGGGGATGGTTAAAAACACCAGGCAGAAGGGGCAGATACAGCCGGCAGGGGTGGATTTAAGCGTGGAAAGCATTTGGAGGTTTGACAGAATGGGGGTTATTGACGAGGACAATTCAAAAAGAAAAATTCCAGAATGCCACCAGATTAAATGGAAAGAGGACGGCAGCATTGAGCTTGAGCCGGGCGCATACAAAATAATATTTAATGAAATTGTTTCAATTCCAAAAGATGCTGCGGCAATTGCAAGGCCGCGCTC
>JBDRNY010000077.1:0-3747 GCA_043810635.1 Microcaldota archaeon
GCAGTTCATTCCAGAGATTCTTAGCCAACCACAGGTGAGTATTGAGCTCTTTCTGCTGGGTTTTTGATGGATATAACCTGAATTTATAATTCCTTATTTGCATCTTCTTTCACCAATTTCATTATAAACTCATGCCAAGAAACATTACTCTTCTTTTTTATAAGTTTTTTATATTCACTATCTTCAAATGTAACGTTTATTGTTTTCATACCACTTACTTAGTAAGTAATATTTATAAAACTGTTGGGTTGCCCATGGCCAAATTCACATTTCCCTAAACCCCCGCAAGAGAAAAGAGATTATTGAAATAATAGAAAAACATTATGGAAAGCAATTATGGTAAGGGCATGGCTTATTATTTTCTTCGATAGTATTTTATTTATTGCAATTTTGGTGAATTTATGAATTTCAGCACACTAGACAATGTGGAATTGAAAGGAAAAACAGTTTTTTGCAGGGCGGATTTAAACTGCCCCCTGAATGAAAAGAAAAAGCCAATATTAAGCGGCAGGATAATTGCGCATGCAAAAACAATATATGAATTGCATAAAAAAGGCGCAAAAACTATTATTCTCTCCCACCAGGGGAGAAAAGGAAAAGACGATTTCATCTCTTTAAAATATCATGCCTCCCTCCTCTCAAAGCAAGTGTCCAAGCTTGCAAATCTAAAAATAAAAATAAAATTCATAAATGATGTTTGCGGCAAGAAAGCAAAGCGTGCTATAAAAAACCTTTCAGAAGGCGGAATAATATTGCTTGAAAATACAAGGTTTGTTGATTGCGAGACAGAATTTGAAAAAACAAAAAAATGCGAAATTATTGAAAACCTCTCCCCTTTTTGCGATATATTTGTATTAGACGCATTTTCAGTATCCCACCGCGCCCATGCATCAGTTGTAGGATTTAAAGGAAAATGCCCTTGCATTGCAGGAAGGGTAATGGAAGAAGAATTAACCGCTCTTTTAAAAATAAACGAAAACCCTTCCAAGCCTTCTATAGCCATATTCGGAGGCGCAAAGCCTTCAGATTCAGTTCCAATAATAAAAAACTGGCTTGAAAAAGAAAAAACTGATTTTGTATTATGCGGGGGGGCATTGGCAAATTTAATGCTTATTGCAAGCGGAAAAGAAATAGGCTCCTCTTCTTATGAATTTTTAGAAAAGCAGCAAGCATTGGAATGCTTGCCAATTGCAAAAGAAATAATTGAAAAATACTCTGACAAAATAAATCTCCCTGTAGATTTAATTGTAGATGAGAATGGCAAGCCAAATAAAATAAACATCTCTTCCCTCCCCACCCAATATCCAATATTTGACATCGGCCCTTCCACCTGCAGGAAATATATCAAGCTAATTTCCTCTGCCTCTTCAATTTTCCTCAACGGCCCCATGGGGGTATATGAGAAAAAGGAATTTGCAAAAGGCACAAAAAAAATATTGCGCGCAATTTCTGAAAATTCAAATGCATTTTCAGTATTAGGCGGAGGCCACACTATTTCAGCATTAAAAAAATTCCGCCTCCCCCATTCAAAATTCGGCTATGTCTCACTTTCAGGAAAAGCATTAGTAGAATTTCTTTCAGGCAAATCTCTTCCGGGCGTGGAAATGCTTTACTAAAAACTAGTCATTTTCCACCGGTTTGCAATCCATGGCTTGCAGGCAATTCCACTGCTGGCGAAAAATGCCAGATGTCAAAAACTTCGCAAGCTGTGGTCTTTGACTGGCGGTTTTTGTCAATCCCGGTACGGCAGCTCTATATGTTCTCCCAGAACAGGAAAAAACACCTGCATTTAAGCTGGGATTTTTTACGAGGGTGCAAGATAGTCTGCTTTTTAAAGATTGTATGGATTTCTGCTTCTGAATGTTATGTTGCTGTTTCGGCTGCTAGGGGCGACTGGTTATTCTGAAGGTGAGCAGACTAGCGATTATTATGCTGAGCAAAGGCCAGTGGATGGCACGCATATCCAGCAGCTTATCTATGAACGCCATCAAAAAGCAATGCAAAATCTTATTCCCGCCCCCTCTGATGCAGTGCATGTTTCTGACTATGAGCTTCGTATAAAGCCCGGGGATTGGAAGCTGTGGGATACTCCAACCCTAAAACTTGAAACAATAAACAAGGAAATAACAGAAACAGATGTTATTTTGCGCTCAAAACCTTATGATTTATCAAAAAAAGTAATTGCCGGAGTTGAATACAAAGATGTTGTTTCAGGACGTTCGGTTATAGCCACATTTGATCCTCTCACAGGAAAGAAAGAAGACCTTGAGGCATCAACCTCCGCAACACTTGGCCTTACTTTAACGATGTTTGAAGGATCTCTTTTGCAAAATGTTGGTTCTGATGAAGAAAAACTATCCCTAAAGCAGGATTTACGAAACTATCTTTTGCCTATTTTCAAGGATTTTGAAAGGCTTATGGGAAAAGGGGAAGACCTTTCTTCAGTTGACATGTTTGAAGATTATATCCGCCCCTTCCTTGAAAGCAGGGTGGAATTTACTAGTGACGACATAACGCGCATACAAGCAAATTTTGACAACATGCCTGAAGATGTGGTTATTGCGGTAAGCGCTTCTTTTGACATGGTCCAATATCCTGGAGACGCCCCCTTTACAAGAAAAGATTCTGAAGAAATTTCAAGGGCAGAAAACACAAAGCTTGTAAACAGGATTGCAAATTTTGTGCATGCTCTTTATGGCAAAAAAGTAAGGAGAATATACACTACGTTGTTTTATGACCCCGCCATGATTGAAACTCCTGAAGGCAGAAATCTTTTGCTCTATCAATTGAGAACGCATCAATATTATTTTCGAAAAGCTTTCATAGAAAAAAACATTTCAGATCTGCCTCCAGAAATACAGAATAATATCAATTCTTACCTTACAATTGCGGAGGAGCAGGCACAGTTGCGCGGAGTCAGCATAGAAAATTCAATAAAAATGGCAGACAAGGTGCTTGAAAAGCTTATACAACAGGTTGATGAAACAGTTGACGAGCGCGCTCAGGCAAGGGCCAGGTGGACATTTGAAGATTTTAAGGCAAAATATGCAATATCACGCCATTATATTGATGAAGATAAGAAAAAAACCCCTGAAGAGTTTGCAGCATCACAAGCAGGAAAGAATGACTGGCTTGCACCTGAAGAAGTTCCCGGGCTCTATCTTGCAACAAAAATACTTAACATTGGAATAGGCAGGTTTGTTTTGATTTTGGCGCCTGAAGGTGTATCTCTTCTTGATGTCGAGCTTGGGGTGGATAAGGACGCTTCCCGCTCATATATAAACAAAAATCCTGATTTGGGCGGGGAAGTTGTGGATGAAGTATTTTTAACCGCAGACATAAATCGCACAAATTCCAGGCTTCGAGAAAACCCCAAGCATTTCAAAGACAGGTTAATGTATTTGGCAGGAAAAGCAAACCGGGAGCATGGGGTTGATGTTGTTGTTCAAGAGCCATATATAGTGCAAAGAGGCAATCATGATATTTATGTTACAAAAATAGTGAGAAAAACCCAGTTTAATGATGAATTGGAGGCAAAGTCTTATCGCTCAGATATATTTGTTCCTGACAGGATAACCCTTGATGCCCAAGGTGTCAGGGCATATCATTCCAGGATGGATTTAGAGCTTGATGAAGAAGATATTGAAATAGAAATTCCCGGGGAATGGGGGGGGGTTGTCAAGCTTATATACGGTGGTTCTAGCTGTGCACCAGAAGGCAGAATTTGAAAGGCCTGTGAGTGCAGGT
>JBDRNY010000078.1:0-6512 GCA_043810635.1 Microcaldota archaeon
TCTTGCTGCCCCAAGCCTCCCGGCCCCTGGGCATGCGACAAAAGCGAGGAGCCTTTTGTTTGTGTAGACTGCTGCACCAAGCCAGAAACATTTCTTTGCAATAACAGGCATTGCTGCAACCAAACCCAGCTGTGCGAAGAAACCTCTTGCTCCCAAACTTTATGCGCAAGCACAAACAAAAAAGCCTGCCCCACAAACCAAGCTTCTTATTCTCTTTTTCTTATTCTTTTCCTCAATTCCTTTTTTCCTTTCTCCTGTTTTTTGGAATGCCACAAAATTGCAGCCGCCCCTGCGGCAGTGGCAGCCATGATTACTGCCAGCAATATCCAGGAGCCAATGCCTGAAACCAAATCCCCGTTTCCATCCATTCCCGGCCTGGAATATTCTAAAAGGTCTATTGTCAGGGCAAGATTCCCCTCATCATCATAAATATCTGCGCGAATGGCATTTGGATGATAAGGAACTATTAAAATTCCTACCCACTTTTCATCGGTTACATGTGTTTCGTTATCAACAAATTTAATTTGGTTCCCATATTCATCAAAAAAATCTTTTGGCGCCGCATAACTTTTTTCCATGCTAGTTGAAAAAACAAATTCATAAAGAACATCTTCTTTGTCTGAAACCAATTTGAACTGATGGCCTGTTGGAGGCTGTATTTTCCTGTCAGGGCCATCTCCCTCCACAAGCCGGATATCTATTAGCTTCATCTCCCCAGCTTTTTCCTCCAAGTGGAAAGCGTATGCAATGGAAAAAATAGGTGCAACAGTTGCAAGCAAAAGAGTCAATACCAGCATATATTGATAGGTTTTACACATATTGCTCACCCATATTCATCTAATTCAGACCTTAAATGCCTTTCATTTACAGGCCCATAATCATCATCCAATATCGTATGGTCCCTCATTATTGAATTGAATGTAGGTCTTATGTTATCCTCCACATAGCTACATCCTGAAAAATAGCCAGCCCCTTCGACATCTCCCCACCATGTTTGGGCTGTCTGATTATCGTCAGCGCAATTTGGATATCTTGGGTCATCTGGCTCTCCTTCCTCTACATATTCGTCAGCAAGTCTCCCGAATAAATGCCCGAATTCATGTGCTACTACTCTTCCCCAATGTTCTTCAGAGCTATATTCGAGTGAATTGTAGGCATCAGTTCCAAATGTAAATGCAAATGACCTGAAATTCTTTTTTGATATGATAAGCTGATAATCTGAATCATGACATTCTGAAAAAAGTTCCCTTGCCTGATGATAGTCCGGCTCTCCTGTTTCATTGCTGTCAAGCGCATTTTCCACCCTGAGGTACTGTATATTGAATCTATCCTTCTCTGATTTGTATGGCTCAATGGAAAAAAGCCCATTATTCTCCCCGTTCACATCCACTATCTTGTCCAAATCCTCCTCAATATCCTCATCATTCGTATACTCGTCCCCTAAGAACAGAATATCCACAGTTTCATTTGAATTCCCGTTGTAAATATAACTTTTGCAGCTTGCCTTTTCTATGCACATATTGAAATGGTCAGAGTAGAATTCATTTGGCTCGCATTCGGAGTGGCCAACTAAAAAATTAAAAATCGACTGGAAAAATGAAATAATTTGCTCTACCACGCCTTCTGTTTCTGCCTCCCCCCCTCCCTGTTCTGCAGTTCCGTTGTTTTTAGTCGTATTGTCATATTGCGCTATGCCAAATCCATCCTGCTTTTCCATATCCACATCTTGCGGGGTACTTCCTTCTGCTTCTGGCATTCCGCCCGGCACTGCCTTATCATAGCCAGCTTCAGGCTCATCATGAACCGATTCGGGCTCATCATAGTCTGTTCCAGGCTCTGCATCAAGAGTTTTGCCATCTAAAAGCGGGCTCTCTGCACCATCCGACGGGTTTTTCCTAATCCTATACAACGTTATCTTAATCTTCCTCCTGTCAAAAAACCCATCCCAGTCACAATCCCAGTAGCCCATTCTAATTTCCATTTGACCATTTTTGTTAGGAACAAATATAGTCCCCTCAAAATAATCCTCAGTATTCTTCTCCTCCTCATAGTATAATTGAAATGTTTTTACATTTGTTCTTGGTGGGGAGCCT
Organism: Microcaldota archaeon; assembly: GCA_043810635.1. Lineage (GTDB taxonomy): Archaea > Micrarchaeota > Micrarchaeia > Anstonellales > Anstonellaceae > 1-14-0-10-45-29. The sequence goes on from JBDRNY010000078.1 coordinate 2,094, forward strand.
ACTGGATCTAAGTTCATTTTGTCCTGCCCTTCCCATGAAGAGAAAAAGTTGCTGTCACGCGTAAGGATATACTCGGGAAATTTGCATTCAGAATTATCAATTCTCTCAAAAACTATCTTAAACGGATTGGTTCCATTATACTCCCTTGTGAAGTAGAAATATAGCGTATCTTCAGTCTCCTTTGTACGTCCTGAAGGTTTCCCTCCATCATAAACATTAAACGGCGAGCTTTCATTGAAATCAAAATCCCCTATCATTGAAGGGTGAAAGCCGGAGGCATTAAATGCCCGCAGAAGACTGTTATCTACTGGATAGGCAGTGACTGTGAATGGTTCTTCTTCAGAAAACTCTTCATTTTTATTTATTGTGAAAAACAACCTATATATGCACTGGGTAACCATCCTTTCATTCTCCCCCACACATGCAACTTCCTTATATTCACAGCATTTTTCCTCCTTTGCTTTTTCAGGGTAATATTTCATATATGATTCAGAACAGGGCTTGCACGGCTCCCCGTTGTCAAGTATTCCCGAACCATAGTATTCCAAACAATATCCAGAATTTTCTGGAAGGGAAGGCATTGTTGCAAAAGATATGCAAATAATAAGGGCAACTGTGCTTAGCAAAAATTTCCATTTCTTGCATAAATACTTAAACATGCAAACCTCGTCTTCTATAAAATTTACTTTCCACCACTTATAAAATGTTTCTTTCTGTCATCCGCTTCTACCCTTGAACGGGTTAACCGCCTTTATTCCATCAATAGTCTAATTTATTTTTTACTCCAATTTCTCAGAGCTTCTGAAAAAGCCCTTTCCAAATTTTCTTTCCCGGCTCCATATTCTCTTTCGGCTATTTGGCAAAATCTCTTTTCAGTTTCATCATCAACACCCACTGTAATTTTTCCCACTTAATCACCCACACATTTTAGCTTGCTACCCTTTCATTACAGCAAGCGGCACCATTCTTGCAACTATTTTTGAAATTCCCGCTTGTTCAACAGAAGAAACAACTGCATCCACATCTTTGTATGCCCCAGGAGCTTCTTCTGAAACCAATCTCAATTCAGTTGCCCTTACAAGAATATTTCTTCCTTTTAATTCATTTGCAACCTGCTCCCCAGTCCAAGTTCTTTTTGCCTGCCCGCGCGACATCTTCCTGCCTGCACCATGGCAGGTAGAGCCAAATGTTTTTTCCATTGCCCCCCTGCTGCCCAACCAATACATAAGATGCAGTGCCCATGCTTCCGGGAATTATTACCGGCTGCCCTACTTCCCTATATTTAAGTGGCACCTCTTTCCTTCCCGGCGCAAATGCCCTAGTAGCACCCTTTCTATGCACACACAATTCCCTTTTCTTTCCATCCACTTCATGCTCTTCAAATTTTGCAATATTATGGCAAACATCATATACCAATTCCATTTTATCTGAAGTGCCTTTTCCAATAACTTCATCAAATGTTTCCCTTACCCAGTGCATCATCAAATGCCTGTTGCAAAATGCAAAATTAACTCCGCAATTCATTGCCCCGATATATTTCCTCCCCTCATCAGAATCAATAGGCGCACAGCACAATTCCCTATCAGGCAAATCAATTCCATATTTTCGAGACGCCTCCATCATCATCCTAATCCCGTCATCACATATCTGATGCCCAAACCCCCGCGAACCTGAATGAAGCATTACAACCAATTGCCCCTCTTCCAACCCAAACTTTTTTGCCACATCTGGCATCATAATTTTCTGCACTTCCTGCAATTCAATAAAATGATTTCCTGCACCAACAGTGCCTATTTGCGGCCTTCCCCTTTTCCTGGCCCTTTGTGAAATATATTCAAATTTCGCGCCTGGAATGCATCCGCTCTCTTCGCACATCTCAATATCTTTCTCTCTTCCATACCCTTTTTCAACAGCCCATTTCACACCTTCAGTAACAGCCCTTTCCAATTCCTTGTCATCCACCCTCAATTTCCCTTTCACCCCTACTCCTGAAGGCACATTATGAAACATTTTATCAATCAATTGCTTTTTCTTCGCATCAACATCTTTTGGAGTTAAATTAGTGGTAAGGAGTCGTATTCCACAATTAATATCATAACCTATACCACCAGGACTTACCACACCTCCCTCTTTAGCATCAAAAGCTCCCACCCCTCCGATAGGAAATCCATACCCTTCATGCCCGTCAGGCATAACAGCAGCATATTTCACAATGCCGGGAAGGGTTGCAACATTTTGTATTTGCCATAAAGTCCTGTCTTTTTTCATTCCATTTACAATTTGTTCACTGGCAAATATCCTTGCAGGCACTCTCATCTTGCCTTTTTTAGAAATTTCCCAAACCGCCTCTTCAACTTTTGTAAATTCAGCCATAAAAATAACCTCACAAGTATCATTCTAATTGCTATTTAGCCGAATTAGTATTATAAACTTCCCATGCCTCCCCAATTTCATGTTCCTATTGCAGGCAACTACCCAGTTGGAGAAAGCAAAGAAACCTAAGGCAGAGAAATTCGACCTGAAGAGGGATGGCCAGCTTTTCCTTGAAACAATGAACAAAATCCATCTTGGCTCCCAGCTTGCAAATATATTCAAAATTATAAAAACAGACCCGAATTTCTGGAAATCTATTGCAAAAAACGGAAAATATTTATTTGTTGTTAGCATTTTCATGGCTATTGACAAAATGTTTTTAGACAACCTTCAGGAGCAAATACCCGGCTTTTCCTACCGCATCCTAAATAACGGCTTGGAAATCTCCCTTGATGCCAGCGAAAATACAAAAAAAGAAATAAAGAAAAATGCAAAGTCTGCCTTTACCCCAACTCCTCTTAGGCAAAAACCTGTTGCCCGGGAAGGGAGTGAATTTTACAATCCTTACAAACTTATCACCCTCCCGAAAGGAAATATAGAAAATCCGTACCGAAACCCAACACTTGGATTAAAAGATATTGGAAAAATTGCAAAAGAGGGGGGCATTGAATGGTATGTCAGTCCTTCTCCGCTAGAGTATGTTAGAATAACCCCTTCAAGCGGGGAAATTACCCGAACATCTCAAAGTATTGCCCAGTATAGCTTGGAACAAGAAAGGGAGCTAATTCAATTCATGACGGATTATATTTTTGGCCCGTCTGAAATAAGAACTCTTCCCTCAACTACTCTTGGAAGCCATATCCGGCAGGAATATGGAAAAATTAATTCACAGCTAAACTCGTTGGCTCAAGACCTTTATGGTTTATCCGGCAGCGGCTTTCTCTTTGGGCGCCGCTTAAGTCATGCAAAAGTTGGTTTTGATTCTTCTGGGCAGCCTTTTATTTCAATAGAAGATCCATTCACATACAATTATCTAAAGTCTCTTCCAGTCTATGAAGAAAAAGGTCCCTCAATCCCAAGTTATGTGCACGCTTCAGTGCCAGAAGGGGCAACAGTTATTTTAGATTGCAAACTGAAAAATGGAAAATGGATTCAAACTAATTTATTAAATGAAAAAAATGCAGAAGAATTGCTTGGTCATGTTTACAGGAGAGGGAGGCATCATTTCGCATATTTAGTTTCCCAAACAAGGTTTTTTGAAAAAAAAGAAGATAAACTTGTAAAATACCTCTTGAACTCAGCAGGGGGATTCAAGAGCCATGAGCATGCTCTTGACCACCGCTCGATTTTTTTTCCTAATATCATAACAGGGGCAGAACTTCTTGCAGAGGGGACAGGAAGAATGAATAATACATGGATTGAAACAGTGCCATTTTTCTCATTTTCATCTCATACCACTAAGCTTCATTCTTTTGTTTTTGGAAAAAAAGGCAATGAATATTATGTAGTTGACACGGATTTAAGTGTAAGGGGCAAAGGAAAAACAAAGAAGGAGGCAATCAGGGATATGGCAACCTCCGGCTACTGCCATTCTGGAGTTTATTATTATTATTTTGAAAAAGAGGTTGGCAAAACTCCAAAGAAAAAGCCAACTGAAATAGTTGCAATTCCAGGAGAAAAATCCTGGGTTTATTCTTTTCTTGAAAAAACACAATATCTTGAAGGAGCTTATGCAATTACCATATTTACAAAAGACCCTTACACCCTTGGAACCGGCATTGTAGGCACATTAAGCCGGGTTTCAAAAGAAAGCGTGGATAGGGAAGCGAGAGCTTTTCATAAGGGAGAGGCGTTCCGCTGGGAAAGCGGAGACGGCTATCTTCTTGCTGCAGATGCGGTATTTATTTCAGGGGCGGCATTTGGCTTAGGCGGAATTAAAACAGCTTCAACAATATATCGCACAGCTTCAAGGGTAAGCCTTGTAGCAATAGGGGGGCTTATTGGAAAAGGCATTTATGATAATGTTAGGCATCTTGCTGATGAAGAGGAAGCATATCAGAAAGGAGTCGGCATGCCTCTTTCAAGAGGTGCGGAAATTCCTAAAAG
>JBDRNY010000079.1:0-3472 GCA_043810635.1 Microcaldota archaeon
CCTGCACTAGAATACACCGCAGGAAAGCTTAGAGCCATACCGGGGGATCGGAAATTTGCTGGCAAAACCCTTGTCGGAACATTAAAGTTTACGAACCTGAGAGAGAGGGAAATAAAGGCTGGAACAGGGCAAATAGGAGGCACGTTTTCCTTTAAATCAAAATCGGGCCCCGTTAATATCAAATATAACTTCATGGAAAAGGTGTTTCCATCAGAATACAAAGATTTCTCAAAAGTGCAGCCAAAGGTTGGTGGCAAGCTGGATTAGAAATTGGACCAAACAATTATCAAGCATTCTTAGAAATTAAGAAAGCATAGGTCTTGCTGAAGATATTCCAGGTTGGCAAAATCTTTTGGGATATACTTTCCCCTGGCAGGGCCAAATACTTTATCCATAACATCTTGAAAAATGCTAAAGAATTCGTTTGGGTTGCTCCAGTTTTTTTCATATAGCATTTCAAAAGCCATCTCAAGTTTTGATATAAGCTCCTTGTCTTTTATCCCTGATGCGATGCAGAAGGTTTTGCAATCAACTTCTTTATTATAAAGATGGATAATTCTTGGCTCGTCCATAATTTTGGTTGAAAAATCATAGGCATCAAACTGGCCGGAATAATATGTTTTTATCCATGGCCCCAATAGAAAGGCGGCATATTCTGTTTCAAAGACATCAACAAGGTTGATAACAAGGCGCCCCGCATTTCTCTCTTTTAGCATATGCGGCCAGTCCCGAAGAAGGGAGCCGTATCGAAAGTTTAAGGAAATATCAACGGGAAGGCCATGCTCTGACTGGCTGAAAAAGGCAGCAAGCTCCGAGAGAGGGGCATCATGCCGGATATTGTTTATCTGAAGAAGGGCATGGGTGTGCTCATGAATTCCTGAATTTACCCCCAAAATAAGATAATTTGTTGCATACTGAAAATCCTGGGAAAAGGTCTGGGATTTTGTTGGAAAAACATCTACCTCAAGCAGATTTTGTGTATAGTCATATGTGTTTGGATTAAGATAATCTGCATGAATTTTTGGAAAAAACTGCCCTTTGCCCCTATTGGCAGGGGGGTATTTTGATGCAATATACTGCCCCCCAATGATAAAACCAAGCAGATATGCGGCATACGCCTCATTGTGAACTGTGGCATCAATCTTGCCGGATAAGACTCGTTTTTGAATATCTGCCATGATTTTTGATTCATTTATTTTTAACCAGCTTAAAAAATCAGCTACTTGCTCAATACCTGCATCTTTTTTGTAATACCTGCGGAATTTCCCATTGAAAAAAGAGTAAGGCCCGTCCAGTGAGCCAAGAAAAGCCAAAAAATCCAGTTTCGGCGTTTTCTTTAGATCCTCAATCCGTTGTATATAACTTATCCCAATATCATGAGGACCATATTTTAGGGATTTTTGAGCCTTTGAGTAAACCATCCAGCCAAGAGATTTTGGATATTTTTGAGCGGGTATGGACATTGTACAAAAAACACAGCAAGTGCTTAAAAAAGCATTTCATATTTGCCAGTACAGCAAGCGTATCAATTTGGCTGGAATGTTGTATCTTATCTCTGAAAAGCTTTACAAAAATGCCTCTATTTCCTCTTCTTTAATTTTATTTTTCTCTTCAAATTCTTTTGCAAGCTTTTCCAAAGGCTCGCCCTTTGTTTTTGTCTTTGATTTTCTTTTTCTTATATTTACAAATACAGGGGCGCCTACTGCTTCGCCTATTATTAGTGCCTCCCCTACGCGCAAAGTTGTAATTGCGTCTGCGGTTGTTCTGTCAATTCCCTCGCAGCTTTCTTTTATATGGTCCAAATCATAGGGATTGGTTACTCTCAAAATAATATTTGAATTGCATTGAGATAGGGCTGTTGTGGATAATTGCACAGGGCGCTGGGAAATTAAGCATAATGATGCCCCGAATTTCCTCCCTTCCCTTGCAATTGTATTAATAATTCCGCGCGAAAGCGCGCTGGATTTTTCCATTTTTTCTGGGCAGAAATTGTGCGCTTCCTCAACAAGCATAAGAAAAGGGGGGATTGCTTCTTTTTTCCTTTGTTTGAAAAATTTTCTGCCATAATGGGCAACTATCATTTGTTTTTTCCTTAAATCATCAATAGGGCTTAAATCTATTACAGTAAGGGTGCCGGGCTTTATGGAATCTGATTTTATTGTGTCTGCTTTTCCGATTAATCTCAATCTTGCAAGCTCGTACAAGGAGGATAGGAGGGGGCCGCGAACATTTTCTTTTTTATTAAGAGAGGGGTCTTCTTGCACCGTATCAATCAATTCTTTCAAACCCAAAGGTTCTCCTGTGGATTTTATTTTTGTTTTTAATTCTGCAAAATGGGTATCCAGTGCGCGCATTGCAACTGCAGACATTTTTGACCATTCAGCAAGATGCCAGGCAGTGAGATGGCGCAAGCCTATTTTGATTTTTTTTCCGTCAATTACATTTACTTGACCCCTGTAAGCAGAATCCTTAAATCCGATATATTCCCCGTGGTTGTCTATTGCAATTATTGCAATCCTTCCCTTTTCGGCATCTCTGTCAAGCAATTCTTCAATCAATACGCCCGCAAGATAGGATTTTCCTGAGCCGGACATTGCCAATATGGCAAGGTGCTTTTGCAATAATTTGGAAAGGGAAAGGGTTATTGAAAGTTTGTGGTAGCGCAATTTTCCCAATTCAAGCCCGTTTTCATCCAATGCAAGAAAAGATTTCAATTGCCCCTCTTCTGCAGGCAATACGTCTGCCCCGCATTTTACAGGTATGGAGGAGCGGGAAAGGAAATTTTCTTTCAATACGCCATGCACCTTCACTTTTGCAACCATATATTCCCATTCGCTTGTAGGAAAATGGGAATTAATCATTCCGAGGCGGGAATATTCTGCAACAGATTCCGGCCTCTCGAAATACCTGTTGGCGCGATAAATTTCAGATATTGTGCCTAAAACAGGGCCGTGGGGGGAGGAAGGCACCTGCACAAACTGGCTCTTGTGCACATCACTAGATTGAATTACAAATGCAAATTCTAGTGTATTGGGGGATTCCATTGTTGATATAACAGTGCCAAGGGGGGAATTTGCATTTGCCATTAAAATAGATAAGGGGTTGGAAATTAAAAAGAGGGGGAGGGTAGGTTTCCAGTGGATTTGCGGGGAAAATTATTCAATTCCGATAATTTCATTCATTTTCTTCATGGCTTCAGAAAATCTTTCAGAGCCAAGCCTTCCAATTCTCTTTACCACCATTTCCCTGTCTATTGCAAGAATTGCCCAGCATTTCACATAGCTATCTGAGTATATTCCGTTTTTCCAATCTTGAGGTTTTATATGCACAGAATATTTTTCAGAATCTTGGTAAGAAGTCATTGCCAAAACTACAATATCCTGAGAATTTGCATTGAATTTGTCTGAAGATATTACGAGTGCCGGCCTCTTTTTCTCGCCGCTCCGGTCAGAAAACGGAAACGGCACAAGCA
>JBDRNY010000080.1:0-2381 GCA_043810635.1 Microcaldota archaeon
CTTGGCACCGCAATTCATGAAAACATTCAATTAACCCAAAATACGCAGTTACAACATAGGGGGCAAGAATTTTGGCAAAAAAAGCCATTGCCTGAAACAAATGAATTTATTGCAGAAACTGAAGCCTTGAGAGAAACAAAGAGTGATCTATTTATGGGTAGAATTGTTTCATACATGAGATGGCTTTTTGGGGGGCATCCCTATGTAGAAAGAAATCCAATTTTAGTAATCTCTGAAAAATTTAATGCGGTTGTTCGGAATGTACGCGATCGGCTTCAATTTGTGTCTTTTCAGAGAAAGACTGAGGATCTTCCTGCAGCTGCATGTTATCTGTTTGAAAAAAATGCTTCTGAAGCAATTGCAAAAAGAGGTATTTTTACGGTTTCTCTGTGCGGTGGCAGAGCACCAAAAGCTTTGTTTGAACTATTGAAGGATGCATCTGTTGATTGGAGTAAAGTTCATATCTTTTGGGGTGATGAACGCCCACGCAGGCCCGATGTCGGACAAACGAATTATGAAACTGCATATGAAACATTTCTTCAGCATATTCAAATACCTCCACAAAATATACACAGTGTCAATCTTGATGCAACTGATCAGGAAGCTGAAGCCAATCGATATGCGAGTGAGATAGAGAGCATGCTGGGACCAAGCCTTCGATTTGACCTGATGTTGCTTGTTGCTGGTGCTGATGGTCATACAATGTCTCTTTTCCCTGGGTCTGAAGTTTTTGAAAAGGCAAAACCTAACCTAGTAGAAGTAATAAAACGAGAAGATACTGGTTTTGGGTATACCATGACCCCCGTGCTTTTGCGCCATGCCAGAAAAGTCCTGCTTTTAGTAGCGGGTGATGAAAAAGAAAGTGTTGTTCGTGATCTTATAATGGGCAAAAAAGGAGCCCCTCAATTTCCTGTAGGCCTTGTAAATAATCTCATTCCTGGTGTTGTTACTGTATTGACAGATCAGGGAATCGGTACTCTTCCAGAAGATCAACCACAGCAATCAGGGCAGGAATCATCCGCATTATAAATAGGATTTTTAGAAGGGACTATAGGAATGGCAGAGAATCACTCAAATCCATACAATGTTTCTCTAAAAATAAATTTATTGAGAAATAAAACAAGGTAAATAACAGTTTTATTTTAACAAACTTTTCTTCCCGCAGTATAAAAAAATCAATAAATATTTAATTAAAATTTCTCGGGAAAAAAATATTTCCAAAAACAGGGTCCTTATTGGTGTCTCCGGGCCCGATTCCCAAAAATAAATTTTAATTTGATTTGGGAAAGGGGGCAAAGAAGCGAACTGGCCTTTGCCCACCCAATCGAAACACACGAAGGGTGTGAGGAAGGGTTTTTGCTAACCCGGTTCATTGGATTTAAGAAATTATGTTGGCAGCTATTGAAATTGCAAGCCATGGAACATGGCGAGCAATTGAATAAGAGGTGTAGAAAAAGAATTTTCAAGAGTGTATAAAGGAGTGGAATGGAGACGATTTATCGGTGCGGATCCGCCTTAGGCGGATTGCAGTCTAAAACGCAGTCGCGAAAGCGACGAAGTTTTTGTCTGCAAGCACGAACCTAATAACTTGAAAAGTTATGAGGAGATAATACGTTGTAATGGAACGGGGTGTTAATGTGATGGTAATAAAGATTGTTGAAGTACTGTGCAAAGACTGCCGACTGCTGGGACGCATTTAATACGATATGTAATGAAGATAAACGAGTGTCAAGAATGCGACTGTGCGCTAAGCACAGTCGCATTCTTTTTAACATAACAGGGATGATATACAAAAGGGCGTCCCTGCAGTCGGCACTAATATGAATGAATACAAAGAAATATGGGTCATGTTTGTAAGACAGAATATATTTATGGGTTTGATAAAACAATTTAAGAATAAAAACGGCTTAAAAAAAAGATCCTAAAAAAAGGGCACTTGGGTGTATGAGCGGGCTTTTTATATAAAAGATAATTCCTTCTTCCTAAAAGGAAGCGGGGATGGGGGGGCAAGGTTCAGCGGCTAGCCCCTTCCCACCCCTGATCCTGCTTTTCGGCACCTTTCCCCGAAAAGTAAGATTGGGGGGGAAGGGGCAGGCTTCCCCTAACTTTTTTCACTGGGGAAGTAGCCGCTGCCAGAGAGTCCCCCTAAATGGGGGTCTCTCTGGAGGTCTTTGACCTTGACGTTTTGTTAAGGAACGAGGATTTAGCGGGAGAGAAAGCACATTGACTGAACATCCATTCACCACCCCCCCGCCGAGAGTCCTCCCCCATTGCATATTAAGGCACACCGCTCACGTGAATCCGCCGCACGGGCGGATCCGCGTGCTCTGACTTTGACTTGCCTTGCCATAACGCACACAGCCCGCGCGGGACGGGAAGCT
>JBDRNY010000081.1:0-14154 GCA_043810635.1 Microcaldota archaeon
GCCAAAAAGGCTATAATCAAAATTCCTATTCCAGCGCTTGTCATCAAATTAATTTCAGCGAAAAAGCCTATTATTGCACAAAGAATTGCAAGCAAAATAAGCGCAACAGCCGGCGCAAGCAATTTTTTGTCATACCAGCAAAGCAAATTGACAAAAAACAGTTTTACAAGCAAAAATACTGTATCACTGATATTCGGCACTTTTTTACCCACTTTCATTTCAACCGCTTTCATGCACGCCTGCAAAACCCTTGGAACTGCATACCCTGCCAATAGGATAAATGCTATTGCACCCGCCAGAATAACTAACAACAGCCAGGCAGCTGCCCCGACTCCGCCAGTAACTGCGGCTCCGACAAATGCCACCACTGAAATTGCTGCAAATAGCAGTATTGCACTGATTACAAACCCTGCGCTCCATACAAGCACATCCTTCTGCTTCACTCCTTCAGCCGAAGTTCTCATTCCTTTCAAAACATTAAATTCACTCTCATTTTGCTCAAATATTTTTATCTTCTCTTCCCACCCCTCTTTTTTCGCAGCACCTGCAGAATCAAAATATGAGAAAAAGTTTGCTCTCAATGCCATAAAATATGCAAATGCATATGTGCCTGCAATTGCAACAGGAATTGCAAGCAAAAGCCCCATCCCAAAAATCGACAGATCTAATAATTGTCCAGAAGTTGCAAACTCTGCTACTGCAATAATGCCCATTGTAGCAAACATAACTATTCCCAAGACAAGAAACAATGCATAAAATACAATCTGAAATGCATTGAATATCAAGCTGCTGTACATATAATCTGCCAAAAATACTTCCAATGTTTGCCCTTTCACCAGTTTAAATGATTTTTTGGGCATATTCATGCCATGTCCGTCCCCCCTCAAATACATATATGATGCAAACTGGGTTCTCCATGAATGAATTATGCAAATAAAAATCCATACAAATATTGTAAATATCCCCAGTGCGAAAGCAATAATGAAAAATGTTTTTTCAACAATTCCTATCAAGGCAACAAGAAGGGCTATTATAATAAGCACAAGCACAGGCACAAACAGCCTTTTGTCATACCATGAGAAAACATTTACAAAAAGCAATTTCAGATTAAATATGAGCCATTCAAAAGGATTTGGAATTTTTTTTGCAACTTTCACCCCGCCCGCTTTCATAGATGCCGCCTGCATTCTGGGCGCGGCATAAAATCCAAGGAAAAGCATCAATACTAAGCAGAGGAATAATGAAAGAATAAACCATAGTGGCTCCCCCCTGCTAAGTATTACATTTGATATTAGTATAAATTCAAAAACTAATAATAAAACAACCATTAAAGCAGACCATTTAATCAATTCCGGCTTTCTAAAATCTTTCCAGGCGGTTTTCAATCCTATAAGCAAATTATAATTATTTGGCATATCCCTCCCCCCTAATCCTGCCTCTCAATTATTTTTTCAGCTTTTTTCATCATCATCTCTCTTTTCTTTTGATGCTCTTCCATCCATTTAACAGCCAATTCCACAACTTCTTTTTTGCACTCTCCGCAAAGCATTTTCCCTTTTGTGCACCTCTCATACCTTTCCTTCAATTCCTTATCACTTTTTTCAAAATGCATTTTGCACAAATCATAAACAGCACACACTTCAATATCTCCCCCCAACCTCTTCTGCTCTTCAGCAGTTTCCCTTCCTCCAGTGAGGGCATTCATCAATTTCCTCTCAACACTTTCAATATTTTCAGAAAGCCAAATCATGGATTCCGGCTCCCTTTTAGACATTTTTGCCTCCCCTTTCAAATTTTTCACAAATTTATGATAAGTCGCGCTCGGAAGCACAAGCTTTTCCTTAAATGCCAAATCCCTGCTCAACCTTATATGCGGGTCCTGGTCTATTCCAACAGGCACCAATACATTTTTCTGCCCCCCAAAATCCTCATGCTGGGGCAAAAATATATCCCCAATTTGCACAAGCACTGACAAATACAATGCCATGGGCTTTTTTCCGTAAATTGCTTCAAAAGTAGCACGAGTAACCCTATTAGACAATAAAAATGCTTTTTCCATCACCCTATTTTCCTTTGATTGCCTGTAAATATATGCATTTTTTTCATCCAAGCCTAATGCAAGCAAATCCGCAATATTTGAAACAGCATATTTCCTCCCTTCCTCAAGCAACAGCCCATTATCTGCATTAGCTTCCAAATCCGCAACTGAATAATATATTTTTGCGCCAAACTCTTTTTGGAAAAATATTATTTCCTCAGCAGTTTGCTTGCTTCCCAAATGAAAATCTCCCGAGGGTTTTATGCCTGTGAGTATTGCAACTTTTTTCCCTTCCTCTTTTGCTTTCATCCATTTTCCCAAATCCCGGTGCGCGACAATTATATCTCTTGAAAATAAATGGCTTTTTTCAAATTTCTTTTTCATTGCCGCATTTATTTTTTCCAATCCAAATTCCTTAAATAATTTTGCAGTATCTGCAGGCAATTCCGTGCTCCAGGGGTCAATTCTTTCTCCCATAAATTTCACTCAATTTATTTTCCCTTTTTTTTCTTTTTCACACCCACCTTAAACCCTTCTTCATCTATAATGCAGGGGTGCACATCCTGCTGGTGGGGCGTTCCGCGCAATTTCACAACATCTAAAGTGCGCATCCTCTTTGTCCCCTCCCTCATCCATCCAAGGTGTATATATCCGTCAGTCATATTTTCAATTCCATAACTAGTCCTTGGAATATTCGGGTCAGGCGGAACCATGTCTTCTGCAGTAATAAGGGTGGTTGCACCCCATTTTCTTATTGTATTTACTATTTTCTGCAAATGCATCCTCCTCTCATCTGCAGGCGCATGCATTGCAAGCGGAGTAATAGAGTCAAACACAACCCTTTCCACCCCTAAAGTGTCAATCAATTCCAAAATGCTTCCTTCCTGCTCCAAAAACCCTGACAATTCATTTTGCGGGTATTCAATAAACACCACTTGCTTTTCCCTTTCCATTTTCGGCAAATCCCACTTAAACCCCAACATATTTGCAAATATTGAAAATTTCGGCTCATCAAATGTAATATACAGCCCCGGTTCCTTATTTTGCCTATGCCCGTTTACAAGAAATTGGGTGGAAAAAATAGTTCTTCCGCTCCCTGTGCTTCCCGAGAGGGCAATTAAATTATTTTTGGTAAACCCCCCTCCGATTATATCATTCAGCCCCGGAATTCCGGAAGGCACCCTTGGAAACAATACATTATCCATCCTGCACACCCTCTACCCGCTTTTTTCCTCTCCATTACTTTCTTTAATCCTATCCCTCAGCTTTTTTCCAAGCTCTCCTTTTGCAGCCATCTTTTTTTCAAAGCTTTTCTTCTGCTCCTCATTCATCGTTTTTGTAAGTATGTGATAAGTTAATTGCTGGGAAGTTGCACTTATTCCCATCAATGCATTCTGCATCTCTCCCGCATCAATTTTTGCATCCAACGGCTCTTCCACCTCAATTCCAATAGGAGTATAAGTCATAGTCAGCCTCATCAAATCTGAAAAGCCTGAAACAAGCATGCTCACTTTTGCTGTCGTGGAAAACAATTCCTCCCTCTTAATAGGCTCATCTATTTCAGCAACAGCCATCCTCACTCCCGCTTCTTTTGTAATCTTGCTTACAAACCCCACCATAATATTTTGCAAAGCTTCTTTATTTCCTGCATGCATGTCAAAATAAAAATACACAAAAAATCCCCCATCTCTAATAACATCATGCTTTAATTGCTCAAATTTCTTCATTTCAGCCATAAAAATTACCCTAATTCTATTCTAACAACACTTTTATTAATAAATGGCATATGCTCCCGCCAACGTTATATAATACATAACAATTGTTATCCCAAACTTAACATTCCTATTGCCCCATACAACCCTTTTGCCGCCCCTCTCACTTTCCATCCAGCCTTTGCAACTATCATCAAATCATCCTCAATCATTTCATGCCTTACAATTTCCGCCTTTTTCGCATCCCCTATTTCCAGCACTCCCATTCCCCCGAAAATGCCTGCCCTTTCCCCTCCAATTATTTTCGGGGCAACAAACAATATAATTTCATCAACCAATTCCTCTTTTATCAGTTCAGCAGCCAATTCCGCCCCCCCTTCGCACATAACATGATTTATCCCCATCTTGCCCAATTGCTTAAACAAATATTTTAAATCAAATTTCACATCACTCTTCGACGGGCATTCAATTAATTTAATTTTCCTCCCTTCAAGCATCTTTTTCTTCTCCTTATCAGCATCTTTCATGCATGCAATAACAACATTTTTGTCAAACAATACATTTGCATCATGGGGAATTCTCAAATTCCCGTCCACAATCACCCTCAAAGGATCTTTTCCCCCTTCCACCCTGCAAGTAAGGTGCGGATTATCTGCCAATATTGTGCCAATTCCAACCATCACCGCTCCAACCTTCCCCCTCATTTTATGGACAATTTCCCTTGCCTTCTTCCCAGAAATCCATTTCGAATCCCCGGTTTTAGTAGCAGTCCTTCCATCCAAACTCATTGCCATTTTCAAAGTAATAAGTGGCATCCCGGTTTTCACATGTTTTAAATAAGCAGCATTCAATGCCCTCGCCTTTTCTCCCAAAATTCCAATTTCCACTTCTACCCCCTTCTTTCTCAACTCGTCAGTCCCCCCGCCTTTCACCTTTTCATTCTCATCTTTCATTCCAATTACAATTTTCTTAATTTTATTTTTTATTATTTCATCACTGCAAGGCCCCGTCCTTCCTTTATGGTTGCAAGGTTCCAAATTAACATACATAACAGAATTTGCAAGCATTTCGCCCGCCTTTTTCCCAAATTTCTTTTTCACATTTTCAATAGCATTAATTTCAGCATGCGCCTTCCCTGCCTTTTCATGCCACCCTTCCCCAATCACTTTCCCCTCTTTTACAATAACACATCCAACATATGGATTTGGAAAAGGCCTTCCTTTCACTGCTAATTCTAATGCTTTTTGCATGAAACAAGCATCTTTTTTACAATCCATTATCCTCATCCAGAATATGCCCCATTTTCTCTTTTTTTGTATACAAATATCTTGCATTGCTTGCATTTGCATCTGAAACTATGGGTATCCTCCCCTCAACCTTTATTCCCTCTTTTTTCAACCCTTTAATTTTCCTTGGATTATTGCTAATAAGCATAATTGATTTAATTTCCAGCCATTTCAGCATATCTGCAGCCGACTCATACCCCCTCAAATCATCTGCAAATCCTAATTGATGATTTGCTTCCACAGTATCCAGCCCCTTATCTTGCAATGCATATGCCTTTATTTTATTGGCCAAGCCAATTCCTCTCCCTTCCTGATTCATATATAATAAAATTCCTTCATGCTGCTCACTCAAATATTCCAGCGCTTTTTCAAGCTGCTGCCCGCAATCACACCTCATCGAACCTAAAGCATCCCCTGTAATACACATTGAATGAATTCTTACAGCCACTTTCTCTTTTTTCTCAACATTCCCATTTACAAGCGCCAAATGGGTTTTTCCATCTCCCCCCTGAAATGCATATACTTTAAACTCCCCGTATCTGCTGGGAAATTTTGCCTGGGCAATAAATTTTGTTCTTTTTTCATCTTTTTCTTTTTCCTCCATAATATTCTCCCCTTCCCGCATTCTTTTTCCGGCTTTCCCCGCTTCTACCCTTCCTGCTTTCTGCATTCATTTTTAGCATCAATCAATTTCACAACAGCTTCAACAGCCCTTTTTGCATAAATTTCAGCCCGTGCCCTTGCCTTATCATAACTCACACCCGGCCCAATCACTCCAAATCCAACAGGCTTCCCATGTTTCACGCTTATCTCACTAAGCATTTTTGCACAAGCTATTGATATAATTTCATCATGCTTTGTTTCCCCTTTAATAATTGCCCCCAAAGCAACAACACCTTCAACATCATCACGCCCGGCAAGCTCGCTCACAATTATCGGCATATCATATGCACCAGGCACATGCACCACTTTCACAACTTCCACATCATTCTCTTTTGCAGCATCCCTTGCTTTCTTTTCCATCCTTCTTGTAATTTCATCATTAAAATCTGAAACAACAATTGCAATTTTCTTTTTTGCCATAAATATTACCTAATAATCTATTTTTTTATTATCCCACCTTCATCTTCCCTTCCCTGCCTTCTTCCACTCCCCGCCCTTTCAATTAATTTCTCAGGATGCAAAACAATCCACACAGCATTATGCACATGCTTCCTAACCCTATCTTCGCATAATAAATACAAATCTTTTTCATCCAATTTCCCATTCACAATGCTTTCTTTCATATGCATAAACACTTCAATTATATGTTTTGAATATTTCAGCATCACCTGCTGAATTGCCGAAGATGCTTCATGGGCGCACACTTCATCAATATCTGCTTCCCCAACCATGCCCAATGCCATCACAACATCACATTTTTCCTTTTCAAATAAAAGTTGGCATTCCACCGGCAAATCCTTAATTCCCGGAACCGTTTTCCTTACAAAATTAATTTTTTCATTTTCCTTATCCCCGCCCGCATTCTCGTTTATCTTACTTAATTCGTCTAAAGCTATTGCTCCCATATTAATTCTTGAAAACGTTGTATCCACTATGCCTATTTTCATTTCTCCCACATGCAAATTAGGCAGATTGATATAAATAAGGCTTACTGCCCCCCATACCATTTTTCATATTCTTTATGGGTTGCAAAAACATGAACAACCCAAAGAACATCTCCCTTTTCCAGGCATATTATCCTCCCCTGCCCGACTTCGCCTACTAAGAATTCAGAATTTCCCTTAAGCCTTTTTTTAGGCGGCACTGCTTCATATTTTATCATTTGCTTTAAATACGCCCTTCTTAAAGAATTGTCAAGCATTGCCAGCTCTTTTCTTGCCTGTTTCGTGGTTTTCACTTTAGGCATATCAAAACCGCCTATTCAAGCTCTTTTCTTTTTATTTTAAATTTCTTCAGAGTGTCATCAAGAGACATAAGCTCAGATTCATCAATGTTTTTCACTTCTCCCCTTAGTTTCTCCACTGCCATTCTTTCTCCCTCCTCTTCAAGCTGGCGTTCATACGCGGTTATTGCCATTCTTAGAGCTTCTGTTTTATTTGCCGCCACTCCCCTGGCAATAATGTGCGCAAGTTTTGCCTCATAATAATCCCCGATATTAACATTCATACTATCACCTAATGATATATTGAATATAGCATTTAAAATAGTATTGGTTGCTTAATTTATTGTACGAATTCCAATAATTCCTTTCCCTTAATTGCCAAATATCCATTCTTTTTAGCATATCCCTTCGCCCCTTCCCAAGAAAGCGCTTTTCCGTCATTTCCAAGCATTTCACAAATAACAACAGCCGCACTCATGCCAGCTTTTCTCGCAATTTCAATTGCAAATTCAGTATGCCCTTTCCTGTTTTCAATCCCCCGTGAAATTAGCAATGGCACATGCCCGGGTGCATAGAATTTTTTTACAAATTCATCCTGCAAATTATTTTCCTCCTCTTTATTTCCAGAAACAATTTCTGCAAACTCGCGTATAGTCATGCTCCTGTCATCATCTGAAATTCCGGTATAGCATTTTCTTGAATTTATATATACTGAAAAAGAAGGCTCATCTCCATACGGAGTTTTGTCAATTGCAAGCTTTTGCAAGCCCGCCTCATTGCATTTTCTTACCATTTCCACATAAAAAGAAATTCTTAATTTTGAAGCAATTTCAGAAGAGGTTGCAATGCAAATCATTCCCCCGCCATCTTTCCTAAGCATTCTTACCATTTGCGGAGTGCATTTTGATGCATGGATAAAAATATCTGCCTCTCCCTCCCTTTTCTCGTCATCAAATACAATAATAGGTTTTCCTGAAGAAAATGCGTCTAAAATTTGGTTTAATTCCATATTATACACATCAGTTTAGTACAGATTGCCTTGTAAATTCTTTGTTCATAGCACTGGCAAACATTTCCCCAATGGCGGGGTTTTTTGCAATGTTTTTGAGTATCTGCAAGCACAATGCCATATCTTGCCTTTCCTCTTCTTCCTTTAGTTCAGAATATAAAAGGGGCAGCTGCACCCCAAAATAAAGGACCATTCTGGCAGACTCAATGCCTTCTGCCTGCCTTAGTACAGTGCAAACATTCTCTATTTCCTGCATTATCTGCCATATCTGCCCGTAAACATGAATGCTTGCGCTTGCATAATCCCTAATAAAGCCAATTTCTGCTTCTATCTTCGTTTTTGGCTCAGAATTCAATGCAACATTTGCCATATTCCCGTATTCTTCATTATATCTTGCACGGTATTCCCCGGTTTTTTCAACAGCTTTTTTCAGGTGCCAGAAGGCCTCCCTTCCCTTTCCTTCAAAATCCTTGATAAGCGCGCTTATGTAATATATATTTGCCTTGTCTGCAAGCGCGCCTATTTCATCATCTGAACGCCTGTCTCTTTCAAGTATGTCTTTGTAGCCTGATAAAAGTATTCCTCTTTCATTATGCATTTCCTTCAGGTTATTCTCATCTTTTGCAACATCATTGCATGTATAGCTTGCAAAATGCACAAGATCTTTGTGGGCTTCCCTTATCCCTTGTGAGGTTGAAAGAACCAGCTTTGTCGCAGCCGCTGTCCTCTGCCTTTTCATCAGCATCTGTATTTTTGGGTCTGGTTTCACTTATTTCAACTCTTTTTTGCCTTAATTTGCTCAATTATTTTTTCCAAATCCATTTCTTTCTGCTCCCCTGTTTTCAAATTTTTCAAAGTATACTTTCCGCTTTCAATTTCTTTCTTTCCCAAAATAAGCGCAAACGAAATATTGCAGGCATTTGCATATTCCAATTGCCCCCTCATTTTCCTTTCATTTAAATCTGTTTCAGCATTAATTCCCCCCTCTCTTAATTTGGAGGCAATTTTAATTGCTTCAGAATAATATTTTTCTTCAATGCACACTATCATTACATCAGATTGCGCAAACCTTCTAATTTCCTCTTTTTTCAATGCAAACAATCTTTCAATTCCCAAAGAAATGCCTACTGCATAATCATTTTGCCCATATAATCCAAGAAGAGTGTCATATCTTCCCCCTCCCGCAACCGAGCCTATTTCTTCAGATGCTTTTATTTCAAATATAGGGCCGGTATAATACCCCAAGCCCCTAACCATGCTCAAATCAATAAATACATTTGAAATTTCATACTCATCTTTGAGTATTTTTAGCAATTTTTCAAGCTCGGCTGCGCCTTCTGAAGAATATTCTTTTGCAATTTTCAGCATTTTTTCATTATCCCCGTATTTTTGCATCACACTGTCCATCAATTTTCCAATACTCTTTTTATCCACACCGCTTTTCTCCAATTCCTTTTTCACCCCTTCAATTCCAATTTTATCTAATTTATCCAAAGCGCGCAATACTGCCCCCTCATTTTCCTCACATTGCAATTTCTCAATTATTCCATTCAAAATTTTCCTGTTATTTACAAATATCTTAAATTCCCCAAATCCAATTTCCTGCAATGCTTCGCATGCCATTGCGAGCAATTCCCCCTCACACCTCATGGAAGTTGAGCCGATAATATCTGCATCTGCCTGCAAAAATTCCCGCATTCTTCCTTTTTGCGGCTCTTCCCTTCTCCAAACAGGCGCAATGCAATACCTCTTATACGGCTTGGGCGTTGATGTATTTGCAGCAAACCTTGCCAATCCCACAGTCAAGTCAAACCGAAGCGCCAACTCACTCTCTTCCACCCTGAATAGTTGCCCTGCAATTTCCTCCCCGGATTTTGCAGTAAGGGTAGTTATATTTTCAAGCGCGGGGTTTGAAAGCGGCTGATAGCCCCATTTTTTATACACCCTTCTGACACCATCCAGCATCTGCTCGCGCATCTGCATTTCGCTGCCGGAAAAATCCCGCATTCCCTTGGGCGTTGTGAATTTTGCCATAAGTTAATTTCATTGAAAGGTGTTTAAATACTCTTCTTGTTCTGGATTGTGCGTGGATGGCGGTACGAATGGAGGGAGAAATAAGGAGAGTGAAAAAATCGGATTGTAAAAAAAGTAAAAATTGATTAAATTATTTCTTATATCCTTCAATCCATTCTTTCATGCCCGCTTTTGTAGCCGCGCCCACCCTAATATCCAGCGCTTTTCCGTCTTTGAATAATGCCAGGGTGGGAATTGCGTTCACTCCGTATTGCGAAGCCAATTCATTATTTTCGTCTATATTTAATTTGCCTATTTTAACATCTTTTATTTCATTTGACAATTCCTCAATTGCAGGCATCATCATCATGCAGGGGCCGCACCAGGGCGCCCAAAAATCAACAAGAGCCAATTTTCCGGAAATATGCTCATTAAAATTATCCTTATTCAATTCAATTGCCATCTTCTTCACCTCAATTAAATACAATTCACAAAAACAAATTAAAAAACTGCCTACACTCCAAAATACTGCCTAAACTTTCGAGTAGTATTCAGTTTGCTAGTCCTTCCAGAAGGATTTGACACTAAAAAGCCTTTTTCCACCAATTCCACAACATCAGTATAAATCATGCTTCCCAATCTTTTGAACAAATCCCTCTTTGTTATCCCGTCATTCTCGGAAATATAAGCCAGAGTGCGCAAAGCATGCCTGCTTATTTCAGATTCCCCTGCAAACTGGTTTACTGCGGGCGCATAAGAAGCGTTTACCCTCATCACCCATTTTCCCCCGTCTTCTTTTATTATTTCAAGCGGGGTTTCTTCTCCCTTGTATTTTTTTGTCAATTCCCTCATTAATTTATGCACTTCAGAAGGGTTATCCACCCTTATCAATTTTGCAAGGTCTGATGTTTTTACCCCCTGCCCCGACATAAAAAGCGCTGCTTCCAATATATGCTTTGTGTTTAATTCCCCAATATCTTTAACAGGCTGAATCTCTCTTTTTTCCTCAACTTCCTCTTCTTCAATTGCTTCCTCCGCGCCCGTATCCACCGGGCCAGTAGGCGCAACATTGTAATTTGTCGCAATTTCCTCTGTTATAAAATCAGGCGCACGGGTAATTTTATGAATTTCCTGCGCATGCAAAATATCTTCCATTTGAAGCATTGTGCCTTCTGCCTTCCCTTCTCCAACTTCTTCCCCAGCCGCCCCTTCTTCAGCATATGGGGAAGGCCTATGGGGCTTTTTCTCCTTTTTTTTCTTTTTAGAATAAGTTTTAGAAACAATTTCCTTTAACTCCTCAACATTAAATTCTTTTTCCTCCTTTCTCTCCTTCTTTTTTATAATTTCCCCTTTAGCGCTTGTTTTAATTACCCCGACAGGGTCTTTTGCCGCCTCTTCCTTTCCTTTCGGCTTTACATATACATGCACTTTTCCTTTAGCCATCTAATTCAACTTCCCCTCTTATTTCCCATACTTGTCCCCATCCTGCAATTCGCTTTTCCCCTCGCCATTTAATTCAACTTCTCCTTTTTCTCCTTCTTTTCTTCTTTCCCGTTTAAGTTTATAAAAATCTCCCCAAAAAACGGGTCTTGCCTTAAATGCACTTTTCCTTCCTGAGCCAAAAAAAGCAATGGAATAAATGTATATATAATTTCCACCCTATTCCTGTTATCCAATAGGTTTGAAAATGTCACCAACCCTTCCCTGTCCAATCTTGTTTTTATTTTCTCAAGCACAGAATTTATCCCGTGCTCTATGTTAAATTCATTCATTTTTATTTCAAGCGGCGCAATTTCAGTTTTCATTGCAGCCCTTTTTTCCACTCTTTCCATATGCTTTTTCTGCTCTTCAAACACGTTTTCAACAGCATCCACCAATTCATCCAAAGTAACCCTTCTCTTCGGCGGAATTCTTGCCCTTAATTCCAATTGCGGTATCTCCCCTTCCCCAACCGAGTCAAAATCATCCAAAACCATTTGCGCCGGCTCATCCAAATTAATCATATCAGATTTAAACCTAAGAAGAATTGCGGCAGCCAAAATTAAGTTTGCAGGAATTCTCAAATCATCCATCTGCATTTCTTTAATCCTTCCCAAATATTTACCTGCAACAACCACAACATCTATATCCCAGGGGTTGATTTCCCTTTTGGCAACCATATCATACAATATCTCTCTCCAAGTATCCATTTGTATGATTTTCTCTAAATTATGCTCTTTTTTTTCATTTTCATCTCTGGGCATTTCTTCCATTAGCAATTGCTCGCTTTCACTGATCGCCACTGCCCTATCCGACATACTCCCCATTAACTTCAATAATTAATATAAATACGAGGGAAAAAGTGGTTTAAAAAAATAAGATGTGGGATTATATGCCTTGTCGCACAACTCAACGGCGTGGAAACCTCTGTTTAGTGCAACAAGCTCTCTCTTGCCCCATTTGCCTGATTAATTTTATGCTTTCACTACTTCCCCAATTGACTCTGGCAGCAAGAGTTCCCCAACATACTCGGCTGGAATAGGTCCGTCAAATTTTATAGCAACAGCCTTCTTGCTTGCAAGGTCTGCTAATATTGGTATCAGCGCCTCCTTTACATCAGCTTCACAAGTATCAGGGGTTGTATACTCTGGCAAAATGAACCAGCTGTTGTATTTGTTACCCTGATAAACTGCTATTGCATTTGTATATAGCTCAACACCTGCATATCTCTCGTTGCTTATGTTAATTCTGAGATCAACCACTGGATCGTTGCCCTCGCTGCCCTTCGGTTGTTCGTAGGGGTAATAACGAATAATTAAATTTTGGTAAGAATCCTGAAGAAGGTTGGTATTGGAGGCTAGAATCATGTATATATTTCTCATGAGGAAATATAGCCCATCAGTTCTATCTAACAGAGATTTGGTTGAAAGTCGTTTGCTAATAAAACGCTTCAATGGAATAGTGTTTTCAGTAAGGTCTACAAGTTCTGTTCCTTCTGCTTTTTTATGCAACTTTATAGTCAGCCCCGGAATTATAATGCCTTGTTTCAGATGCTCCTTCGGTGTTTGAGATTTAAAATTAGATAAAATTCCAGACATAAATTCCACCTCTCACATTATTCTATAACCGATTAAACTTAAAATACGTCGCCTAACTGAAATATTATAAACTAGCAGCCGAACTTCTTTTTGAAGCGTTTTCAGCTCATTCAGGAGTTATCTTGAAAACCGCATTTCCCTCGTGCGCTGGCTGAACAAGCTTGAGGCCGATGGATTGCCCTGCTTCTGCCTTGCTAATGGATTTGTGCTCTATTTGCATAGATTCCACTTTCTGCTCAAAAGAACCCTCACTTCTCTTCACGAGGATTTTCTCGCCTACAGAAAGCTCGCCATCCAGCTCAATTACTCCCACCCCGATTTTGGCAAAATAGTGGGTGACTTTTCCTATTGGCATTTCCCCCATTTCTTCACCTCTATATCCAATAAGAAAAGCAGATTATATTAGGGTTTTGGTTGTCTGTTATTCCAGCCCCACAACCCCGAATTTCCCGTCATACCCCGGCTCTATTTTCAATTTCTTTTCCCTCATAGCTTCTATTGCCTTCCCCGCCCTCTCCTCAATTTTTTTAATCTCGCCTACATCTGCCTCCAACAACACACTAAACTCGTTCCCGAATTTTTCAATCAATTTATAATAAATTATTCCAACACTTTTTGTATTAACTCCTGTGCCTATTGCCATTGCCACAAGCTCGCGCAATGGTACAATACTCTCATACCCTGGTGCCCCCTTAGGCTTTTCCCCTTCCTTCCTGTCTGCCAATTCATCAACCCTTCCAATCACTCCTTTAGTAATATTTTTCTTGCATTTTGGGCACCTTCCATTATATTTTTTAGTTTCAGCAGGAGTGGTGCGCACCTCACACTGCCTGCATCCGTCAGAATAATATTTCCCTTCTTGCGGAAAAAATTCAATAGTTTTTTTTAACTTCCCCTCTTCTTTATGTGCAATTGCATCAAACAATTCATTATAATCCATTTTTTTCAAATCAACTACAGTTGCTTCCCTTCCCAATTTTTCAGGAGAGTGCGCATCTGAAAAAGAAACCAATTGCTTTTTATCCAGCCATGAGCATCTCCAATTCATTGCAGGATCCGAAGAGAGGCCTGTTTCAATTGCATAAATTTTATCCTCTTTATCTTCAAATGCCTCCTTCAAACTGTCAAACCCCC
>JBDRNY010000082.1:0-3366 GCA_043810635.1 Microcaldota archaeon
ATGTGCAAATATGAGAGTTTAAGCAGATGGGTGCCCGAATCCGAGTGCATTAAGGTGGACATTGATGCTAAATGCGAAAAGATGGTTTTAAGGTTTGCAGAAATTGAGGGAATTGACCTGAAAGAAAGCAAGCTGAAATCAATTTCTAACAAAATATTTGCGCATGTAAAATTAAATTTTGACAAGGAAGGAATTTCAAATGAGCAATTGGCAAGAGAAATTCAGAAAATTGTTGTTGAAAATCTTTCGGAAGCCTGATTATTTCAAATAATTTCCGTTTAATTTTTCAGCATCTATCTCTTGATACTTTTTTTTCGCATCTTGCTTTTTTTTCCCTTCTGCCAGTTTGTTGGTTTCCACTATTTTCTTATACTTTTTGCATTTTTTTTTGAATTCCTCATCCCCTTTCTTGATAAGAAGTTTAAGTTCGTTACCGTTAATCGGCGGTCCGGTGCGCCCTAATCTCCTCCTGTCTGCCCCACCATAGTTTACGGCTCCAATCGTATCCATATAAGTTGTATTTGTGCCTCCCATGCCATTGCCATTTCCCATAATCTCGCCTTTTTCTGCTTATCTAGCAAACATCATCCGGGTCAGAACAAACCGGATTTTGCCCCGGGCAGTCAGTGCAAGGATATTCATGAATGAGCATATTAATATTACTCCCCCACCCCCTCCTTTCTTTCTGCCAAAATCCCCTCTTCCGGTTTTTGCTTTTTCTCCTGAATAAATATGCCCGCCATATTCCCGCTTTCCATAAGTTCAAGGCGGGTTTATATTGTTTTTGCCCGAATTCTGTGAATATGAAGGATATGAAAAAAGGGCAGATTATTATTGACTATATTATAATAGTGGCGCTTGTGCTTATTCTCGCGCTTTTTGTGCTTATTTTGTTTGATTTTCTTCCGGATTTTGCACGGGGTGTGCAGGTAAAGCATTCAGCAGATTTTTGGAAAGGCCAGGCCCGCCCTTTTTGCATAGAAGAGGCTTTTCTTGACAAATCAAACGGAAGAATTTACCTTGTATTTAAATCCCATTCAGACAGGACGCTTGCAATAAGGGCGATTTTTTTTAACAACACCCAATTGTCAATATTTGATTACAACGCTTCCAGGGAAGGGGGAGTGGGCACCCAGCTTTGCGACAGTGCCGCCTGCAAATTTTCAGAATGTGCATGCGATATTTCCATGCCTCCTTATTCAAACAAAACATTTGTAACAGAATATTATATGAATGAAACCCTTTTCTGCGGAAGAAAGCTGGGATATGGATTTTCAGGGGTGACTATAATATATTCCGACGCGGCAGGAAAATTTTCCAACCTTACCCAAAGCGGGGGCTATCCTCTCCCTGTTGAATGCAAGAATAGCTTTAATAATTAAATTTCTGTTATTTGGATGTGGGTAATATGAAAAAAGCGCAAATTTCAGCCGAATTTCTTGTAATTTTGGGTGTTGTATTGCTTGTAGCCCTTGTTGCCGTCGGGCTTGCAATGTTTTTCACAGAATCTTCATGGCAAATTTCCCAAAGTGAAATAGCGGCTTATTGGGCAACCCAGGCCCATCCAATAAGAGTTATTGAAATGCAGGGCTATTACTACGCTTCCTTCCCCAATAGCGGAGAAGTTGCCGTTTTATTGGAAAATGTTGATTCAAAGCCCATTACAATCAAAAGCTTTGTAATCGAGCCATATGGAACCGAAACAACATTTACAGTATATGCAGCCCATTCAAGCGACGGAGGAACAGGCGGAATTACTTCATACGGCACAGCAGGTGCAGGTTCTCTTAACGGATTGGATGTAGACCTTGCCCCTTCTGAAAGAAAGGCATTTTACCTCCGCACAGCAGTTGCATGCTCAGATTCAGGCACAACCGACCAGGCAAACAGCGACAAATTTTACAATGATTTCACAATCTATTATGACACTCCCTATTTTCCCAACCTTTCGTTTAAGGGGATAAAGCCGATTACAAGCAAATGCACTCCATCTTAATTTTATTTTTTAATTTCAAGCCCGCCTTTCCCGCTTTTTTAACTTACTTTTTCAATTTTTTATGCAAGCCCGCATTCCCGCCTTAATTTTTTACTCCAGCTCCCGCTCTTTCAATTTATTTTTTACCCTCGTTCTCCCCTCGTAATTTTATTTTTAATTTGTTTTTGAAAGCTTTCTGGCTTCATTAAGAAGATAAAACAAATCCTTTTTCTGCTCTTTTATCCTCAACTCAAGTATCCTTATTGTTGCATTATCCGCGGAATTTTTTTCCTCAAAAAGCATTTTTCTTTTTTCAGCCCTTTCTATCAATGTTTTTTTTGTTTTTATTTCCTCGATTAAAAGCGGAATGTTTGCATAGTCATATGTTTTTTTGGAAATTGAGCCGTTTGGCTCTGGTATTTGCGGGGGAGCCGCCCTTTCCCTGCTTTCCCCCACCCATGAAACTTCCTCATTTGATAAATTATATGAAATTTTAACCTGCCCATTCTCTTCAAGCAGTTCAATCCATTTTCTCAAAAGCACAACAGGCATGCCTGTAAGGTTGTGCAAATTCTTAAAATTAAAATTTTTATTGGGGTTTGCGCGCAAAATCCTTATTACATAATCCACTTCAGAGGAAAGCTCTTCCATCTTCTCCACACACCTTTTTATTTAATTTTCTTTTCCCGAAGGCTCCATTTTCCTGAAACTTTTGATTTCAGCCTTCTCATTGCTTCCGCAACATGCGCTCTTTTCGAGGAATTTGCATATATGCTGAGGATTGCCTGCCCTTTCTTTATCCTTGCAGCCCTGTCTGTGGGCCTGCCAAATGACGCTCTCATTCCTTTCTGCAACCTGTCAGCTCCGGCGCCCGCAATCATCTTGTTTTCCCTAATTACATTGTGGCACACCACTCTCAAATGAAAATAATATTGGTTTAGCATGACTTTTTCCAAATATTTGTTTGCCGCCTGCCTTGCAGCCTCAAGAGAATTGTCCCTTAATTGCACATCATATTTTGCAGCAAGCTCAAATATTGTATCATAATCCGCACCATCTTTCTTCCCCATATGGAAATTAAGCAAATTGGTATGCGGCATCGCTTTTATATAAGATTTGCTGGGATTGTGTTTGGAATACCTGGTCCAAGCCACTTTTTTCAGAGTTCTGCATGTTCTTGCAGGCCTTATTCCAACCATTTTTACACCAATATTCATTCATATTCAGCATGATATAAGCTAATGCTGTATAATTTAATTAATTGGCTTCTTCTTGTTAATAAAGCTATCGCGCAGAATATCTTAGGGCGTTGCATAATCTTGATTTGAACTAATTTGCTTCTGCAATCTGCTCGTCAAACAGCTTTTTGAATTCCTGCACCCTGTTGGTAT
>JBDRNY010000083.1:0-3155 GCA_043810635.1 Microcaldota archaeon
AAATAATCATAAGAGGGCGCAAAAGGCACATGGGTTCCCCCGCGCAAGATTAAATTTGATTCATTTTTTGCAAAAATCAGGGCTGGAAGAAGCGCCTGGGCTAAAAGGATGGTGCTGCCTGCAGTTTTGATATCAAAAATATATTTGCCGCCTTCTGGAGGGTGCATAGGGGAGAATTCTAGAGTTTGGGATTTGAGTGTGGCTCCGCTAACTTTTGCACCAGTAAGCTTTGAAAGTGAATCTACTACGCATAAATGCTGGTGCGAAAGCCCGGGCTTTGGGCGGTTGGCGCGGATATTGGTTATCTTAAGCGGCTTTTGAAGTACTGCAGACAAGGCAAGGGAAGTCCTGAGGATTTGCCCCCCTCCCTCGCCATATGAGCCGTTAATTTGCACTATGTTTTTCATATATTAATTCCGAATCAAGAGTTTTTAGCAGTATGGGCAGGTTGGAAGGGTTGATAGGTTTTGAGGGGTAGAATTTTGCTGGTTCAGATTATTATAAACCCTAAAACCAGAATATAGGTTATGCTTAAGGCAATTTTGTTTGATTCACAGTTCCCCCAATCTTTTCTCAATGTCTTCTTTGGAAGGAAGGTATTTTGCCATCTCTTTTGGCAAAGACGGAGTTATCTTGTATGTCGCAACCCCAATAGGCTTGCACGAATCACGCAAAGCATATTCTACAGTAGTCCGGCTTTTTTCTTTGCAAATAATAATGCCGATTGAGGGGTTTTCATCATCCATCTGCACCAGCTCATCCAGGGCTGACAGGTAGAATTGCATTTTTCCAGCATATTCTGGCTTGAATTTGCCTATTTTAAGCTCTATGGCTACCAGGCTTTTCAATTTGCGGTGAAAAAGAAGCAAATCAATGAAATATTCCTCATTATCAACTTCTATCCTGTACTGGCTTCCTACAAAACAAAAATGGCTGCCAAGCTCTGACAAAAAGCCCCTGATTTTTGAGATTAATGCACCCTCCAGCTCTTTTTCAGAGTGCCCCTCCCCCAATTCAAGGAAATCAAAGGTGTATTCGTCTTTGACGGCCAGGCTGGCCTGGTTTTTGTATTTTTCAGGCACGGTTTTGTCAAAATTAGTCTGGCCAAGCATGCTCTTTTCATAGGCCTTGCTCTCCAGCTGGTGGATGAGCACATTTACGCTCCAGCCGAACTTTTTCGTCATCTTGATGTAGAACTCCCGCTCCAGGTCGTCATTGCAACGGTTCATTATGAGGAGGTTTTTGGACCAGCTGATTTCTCCTAACAGTGTTAGGAGTTTTGATTTGCCCTTGTACATGACATAGAATTGCCGCATGGCCCAAAGATTCTGGGCTGAAAATCCCCTTATCCCCGGATACTCCTTTTGCAAATCTTTTGCAAGGGTTTCTACGACAGATTTTCCCCAGCCGAATTTCTCCTGTTTCTCAACGATTTTCATTCCAATGTCCCAATACAACCCAACCAATTGCTTATTGACAGCCTTCAGGGCAGAATACTGCGCCTCGCGAATCCTTTGCTTGATGTCAATAAGAAAATCAGCATAGCCTTTTTCTTTGGAAAGAGAGCCCATTTTTATAACCATGATAAAAACAGGAATTTGAAGGGTTTAATAGGTTTTGAGGGGGTAGGTTTCCAGTGCTTCACAGCACCCATAAAAACTTCATCCTTACTAGTATATCTATGGTCTCTTTAACATTTTATGGGGGCGCCAATGAAATAGGCGGAAGCAAAATACTCTTAGAAGACAAAAATGCCAAAATATATTTGGATTTTGGGCAGTCTTTTGGGTTTGGGGAGGATTTTTTTTATGAATATTTGGCCCCAAGAAGTGTTAATGGATTGGAATGCTATTTTGAATTTGATTTGATTCCAAAAATAAAGAAATTATATTCAAAAAGAATGCTAAAATTCACAGATTTGGAATATAAAAAAGCAAATATTGATGCAGTTTTCATCTCCCACTGCCATTCAGACCATGCAGGGCATTTGCAATTTTTGGATGAGCAAATACCAATCTATATGGGCCATGGGGCAGGGCAAATTTTGCAGATTCAGAAGTTTTTATATCCGCAATTTGTAAAATTGGGAGAGCATAAATCATTTAATTTGTTTAAATCAGGAGATAAAATTAAAGTGAAGCATTTGGTTATTGAGCCGATTCATGTGGAGCATTCAACGCCGGGCGCTTATGGGTTTATTATTCATACTTCAAAAGGGGCGGTTGTATATACTGGGGATTTTCGCTTGCACGGGCCAAAAGAGGAATTTACAAGGGAGTTTATTGAAAAATGCACAAAAGTAAAGCCTTATGCAATGCTGTGCGAAGGGACGAGGATGGCATATGAGGTGGAGCATAATTTTACTGAAAAAGAGGTTGAAGAAAAAGCATCTGAAATTATTAAAAAATCAAAGGGAATTGTGTTTGCAAATTTTGCCATGACAAATATTGACAGGTTTATGTCATTTTATCGGGCAGCTGTTAAAAATAAGAGGAAAATGGTTGTTGATACGCGTTTTGCCTATATTTTGGACAAAATGAAGGAAAAAATTGAAGGTTTGCCTGATGTGAGGGAAGATGAAAATATATTGGTTTATTTTAGAGTAGCTAAGAGTTGTGAATTTTGTGAAAAAGATTACAAGCCGTGGGAAAGGGAATATATGCATAAAATGGTCACTTACAAGGAAATTGGGAAAATGGGGAAAAAATTGGTTATGCATATGAGGTTTTTTGCATTAATGGAATTTGTGTATATTCAACCTACAAATGCGGATTTTATCTATTCAATGTCTGAGCATTTTCTTGAAGGGGAAGAAAATGAGGAAACAAGGACTATATTGGAAAATTGGCTAAAGCATTTTGATATTAAGATGCACAAGGCGCACTGCTCAGGCCATGCTGATAAAAAGGGCATAATTGAGGTAATAAAAAAGATTAATCCTAAAATATTGATACCTGTGCATACGCAAAATGCTGAAGAATTTAAGAAATTTCATAAAAATGTTATTTTGCCTGAAAAAAACGGGAAAATTGAGATTTGAAATAACAGATATGTGAGGGGGAAACCAAACGCAAAAGAGTTTGAAAGCCCCCAACACCTATTTAATTAATCGCCCCCTAAGCTCCAAATATGAGAAGAAGAAGGCGCGCAAAATT
>JBDRNY010000084.1:0-10464 GCA_043810635.1 Microcaldota archaeon
AACCCAGACATGCACTGTATACGGAACAAGCCCGAACAGAGTAGCGGTTTGCGAAGATACTACAACTTGCACTCCAAATGTTGACAAAAGATGCAATGGAGTAAATGTTGAAATATGCAATTCAAACGGAGATGGCTGGGAAGTTGATGACACCTGCCAGTCAGGCACCCATTGTGTGCAGGAAGGAAATAATGCATATTGCGCGGCAGATACAAGCTGCATACCTTCTTATTTTGTTTGCGTCGGCTTGGACCAATATAAGCAATGCAACCCAACCGGTACAGGATATAACACTCAGGCAGACTGCCCTGCAAACACACAATGCACTGTTTCAGGAGAAGTGGCATACTTCCCCTGCCAATCAACAACCTGCACCCCCGGAAGCAAGCAATGCAACCCTGCAAAGCCCTATGAGGTGCAAATATGCGACAATAACAATAATTGGATTTATTTTGAAACATGCGATTATGGATGCATTGACGGAAAATGCAAAGCAGAGCCAGATGATGACGACGATGAAGGATGCACAAGCGGCGCAAAAAGATGCTCTGGCAATAATGTAGAGGAATGCTACAAAGGAATATGGACATTTCTTTACATCTGCCCCTCAGGCACCACCTGCTCTGGCGGCTCATGCACTTCTTCAGGAGGCGGTTCATCCGGAGGAACTTCCGGCGGAACCTCTTCAGGAGGATATATTCCTTCTTCAGGCGGAGGGGCTGTAAGCAGGTGCACCAGCTGGTCAGACTGGCATGTAAACTCTTCAAAATTGAAAACAGAAACTGACAGCGAGGGAAGAAAGCGCGAATGCACCAACACAACATTAATGAGATGGTGCATGAAATCCTCGGGCCAAATAGACTTTTCAAGATATGAAAAGCAATACCAATATGAATGCAGCGCCTGGTCTGATGAGTGCGAATATGTATATGACCGCACCGAACCATATACAGACAAATCTACTGACCAGTGCCGAACCTGTGAAAACGAAATATATGTCTACACTTGCCAGCCTTCAGGCGCAAAGCATTATGACAATGTAAAAACAAAAACAAGCTGCAACGAGTGGAGGGCTTGCACAGCAGAAGAGCTTACCGGCGAGGAAGAGGAAATAACCCCCCAGCGCTCTGAAATTGACATGATAATTGAAGAGTATGGATTGGTGCTCGGAATCCTCTTGGTTGTTTTGATAGCCGTAGTAGGCTTTACTGCATGGAAAATGTTTTCTGCAGAGCCAGAGGAATAAAAAATGGTGCAACACATGAAAGTTGCATTCTTTTCTTTTTTTCTTTCCCTTATTTTCCTAATTTCATTTGTTAGTGCAGACTGTTCCGGAGGGTATTTGGACGGGGAAGTAAAATGCGTTGGAAATGCGGTGTTTATTTGCAATGTTGACATATGGGTTTTGCAGGAAGATTGCAGAAATAATGACGAAATATGTTTGGATGGGGAATGTGTTGAAAAGCAATGTGAAAATGATGACAAAAAATGCTATGACGCCACCCATTACCAATATTGTGTTTACAACTCTTACAGATGGAGCGACCCTGTTTATTGCGGAAACAATATGATATGTGAAAACGGGGAGTGTGTTTTTTCAAGTGTATGCCAGGACGGAGATAAAAAATGCGCGAATACAACCCATTACCAGTTATGCTCAAATAATGAATGGGGCGAGCCGATTTATTGCGGAAGCGGGATGGAATGCATAAACAATAATTGCAGAATAATAGGGCAATGCACTGGCGAGGAGCGCACATGCGAAGATTCTGCTAATTACAAAATTTGTATAAACAATGAATGGAGCGGGCCTGTTTATTGCGGAGATGGTTATGTTTGCATTAACGGCTATTGTGAAATAGTAAGCGGGGATGAATGCATAAACGGGCAGACAGCATGCTATAATTCAACTCATTACAAAGTTTGCTTAAACAATGAATGGACTTCTCCCTATCCGTGCAATACAGGGGAAATTTGCACAAATAATTATTGCCATACTCCCTCCCCTTCAAAATGTATTGAAGGGCAAAAAAGGTGCGACCCTTCCAATTCATATAATTTGCAATTATGCTTTTCAGACGGGGAATGGCTGTTTCATGATTATTGCATATATGGGTGCACAGTTAACCGGTGCAAATCTTCTCCTTCAGACAGGGAGGATGAAGATGATGACAGCACTGAATGGGGCTGCAGTGAAGGGGGAAGGCGATGCTCAGGAGATGTTGTGCAAGAATGCTACAAAGGGACATGGACATTTCTTTATTCCTGCCCTGTTGGCACATATTGCAGCAGCTCCAGCTGCATT
This sequence comes from Microcaldota archaeon, assembly GCA_043810635.1. Classification (GTDB taxonomy): domain Archaea; phylum Micrarchaeota; class Micrarchaeia; order Anstonellales; family Anstonellaceae; genus 1-14-0-10-45-29. The sequence continues at coordinate 2,306 of JBDRNY010000084.1, forward strand.
GCTTCAGGATATTCTTCAACAACCTACCAATCAGGAGCAACTGCCTCTTCTGAAGAAGAGCCCGCCCCCCAATGCCCGAGGTGGGGAGACTGGACTGTGGATTCATCCAAAGTAATGCCAGAAACAGATGCACATGGAAAAACCCGCCAATGCTCCAACACCACTTCAATAAGGTGGTGCATGATATCTGCAGGAGAGCTTGATTTCACACAATCCCAAAAGCATTACTCTTCTGAATGCAGCGACTGGTCTGAAAATTGCCAATATGTTTATGACAAAAAAGAATCTTATACCAGCAAATCCGGAAAAATGTGCCGCACCTGCGAAGATGAAATATATGTTTACACATGCCAGCCTTCAGGCGAAAAATATTATGATGATTTGAAAAGGCAGACAACATGTGAAAATTGGAGGCCTTGCTCGCAGGCAGAGCTCTCTTCCCTATCTGCCGAACCCTTTTCCCAGCCTTATGAAGTTGATGAAATTGTCGAAGAATACGGATTGGTGCTTGGAATTGTCGGCATAGTTTTGCTGGGTGCCATATTATATTTTCTATGGAAAATGTTTTCAGCAGAAGATGAGGGGTAATTGGTGGTGTCAATGAAAGTTGCAATTATTTGCTTGCTTGCAATTTCTTTGATTTTTCTTTCAGGGTGCTGTGCACCAATTAATGAGCTTGCGCAGAAGGTTTTAGGGGAAAATCAAACTCAACCAGCCAAGCCCCAGAATATTTCAAACAAAACTCCTTTAGTGCCCCCCCAGCAAAACCAAACTCCCCCTCCTTCACAAAACCAGACACCATCTATCCCCCCAACATATCCCCCCGTTCCCCCTTCACAAAACCAGACACTGTCCATCCCTCCAACACCTCCTCCCTCCCCTCCTAAAAACCAAACACCCCCTTCCCCGGGCATTTCCCCCTGCATAAATTTGGAAGAATATGAATTGGTTGATTGTATTGCAGGCTTAGCAATAGATGAAAAAGATGTTACAATATGCACTTCATTTACAGAGCAGGATTTGCGCTTTCAATGCATAGCAAGGTGGTGCCTCTCGCCGGCGAGAGATTTTAATGCCTGCGATCTCCTCACAGACCCCGACGACAGGATGGGATGCTTTAACAAATGCAACCCCAACCCCAACACATAATTATTTCCAAACAAAAGCAATTCTTCCCGCCAACTAGTCCGCCCAGCCAGCACATAAAATTATTTTTAATGAAAAAAGCCGTTTCCCGCCGTTTTTCCCTTCCCTGTGCAGCACATAATTATTTTTAAATCTAAGAATGCCTATAATTACACTTTCGGGCCCGTAGCTTAGCCTGGTTGGAGCGTTCGACTGATAGAGCCTTTTTTCTTTCTTGAAAGAAAGAAAAAACCCTCGGGAAAAAAGAAAGAACCGGGGGCTTTTCAAAGAGAAAAGAAAAAACGCATCGGTCATCGAAAGGTCCTGAGTTCAAATCTCAGCGGGCCCAACCCATCTTTTTTCTTTTTGTAGGGAAGAAAGAAAACATATTATAAACATTTAGCTAAAAAGATTAAATTATGGGGCTGCTGATAATTTTATTGCCTTTATTTATTTTGCTCTCGGGATGCACTCTCATCCCCCAAGACAATAGCACTAAAATTCTAACTGTAATGCCAGACAATATAACAATAAAAGCCCATGTTGCCCAAACCACAGAAGAGCTCCGCCAGGGGCTTATGTACCGTACCTATTTGGCTGAAAACGAGGGAATGCTTTTTGTGTTTGAGGAAGAGCGGCATTTAAGCTTTTGGATGGCAAACACAGTGCTCCCGCTCGACATAATATTTTTGGATGAAAACAAAACAATTGTTGACATTCAGCAAATGGACCCCTGCAATGTAAGAGACACCTCCACCTGCCCTCACTATGTTTCTTCCCAGCCCGCAATGTATGCATTAGAAGTAACCCAAAATTTCACAAAAACCATGACATACAAATCGAGGGCAAAATTGTCTGGGAATGATTATTTTTTCATATAAAATTCCTTTTTCTTTTCACTGAATTTTTCAATTGCATACCTAAGCATAACTCTTGGCATTTTTTTATAATATTTTTTCAAAAACCTTTCCTCTTCCCCCAAATTTCTCTTCCCAATTTCCCTCAGCATCCACCCTACAGCTTTGTGCATCAAATCCTCTTTATCTTTTAGAAGCATTTCACTGATTTTAATTCCATCTTCAAATTCATTATTTTTTATAAATGCATAAGTGGATAAAATTGCAATCCTCCTTTCCCATAAATTTTTTGATTTTGTTAGTTTGTACAAAACCCCTCTCTCCTCTTTTTTGCCAAGCAAATACACCCCACAAATTTTAGGAGCGCTTAAATCAACCAAATCCCAATTATTCACTCCTTTTGTATTTTGCAAATAAAAATTAAATATTTTCTTTTTCCCTTCTTCACTTTCCCCCTTCTCAAATTTATCAATCAAAATAAAAAGAGAAGTCAATCTGTACTCATGTATTTCACTATCCAATAATTTTCCTATCTCGGCCAATTCCAATCCAGAATATTTTTTTGCAACCTTCCTCTGCACCGGCACTTTTATTCCAAGAAATTTATCTCCTTCCCCATACTCCCCTTTGCCGGTTTTAAAAAATTTTTGCAATATTTTTGCCTGTTTTTTATTTGTAAGAAAATTCAGCTCTTTTTTTAATTCAATTAATTCTGTCATAAAATAAAAAGAATTGGCATATTTTTATTGTTATCTAATTTAGAGGCGGAATCGGCTCTTTGTGTTTTTTCAGGCTTGCCAGGTATCTGTTTATCGCATCCTTGATGTTTTCTATTGCTTTATTCCGTGTTTTCCCCTGTGAAACACACCCTGGCAATGACGGGCATTCAGCAGCAAAAATTCCGTCTTCATCCCTTTCAATAATGACTCGGTATCTCATATTATCACACTTAAATTACTTGCTCAAAACCTGCTTATAATATTGCGCCTCAGAAAATCAACTCCTATTTCATTCTTCAATCAATCTTCTGTTTGTTTCCATCCCAAACCTTGAAAGCGAATTCCAAAGCGTCAGCCTAAACCTTTTTCCCTCTTTTTCAAATATGCTCAACCCCGCATTTCCCATCCTCAGCGCCCTCCAGTTTTCAAGCCCAATTCCCATAAGATGGCATGCAAGCATTACAATCGGTCCGTGGTGGGAGACAATAAGCACATTGCCCTGCCTGCCCGTGTTTATTTCCCTGTAAAAATATTTCACAACCCTTTCCTGAACCTCTTTATAGTTCTCCCCTCCCGGCGCTTTTGCATAGGGGTCAACATGGTGCATATAATATTCTTTCCTGCCCCCCCAGCGTTTTCCCTCCAATTCCCCGTAATTTTTTTCCCTCAATTCTTTTGCAAATATCATCCTGCCCTTTATTCCTGCCAATTCCAATGTTTTTTTTGCCCTCTGCAAATCAGAGCAAAATATGCAGTCAAATTTTTCTTTTTCAAGCCTTTTTCCAAGGTGCTTTGCCTGCATTATTCCAAGCTCTGTGAGGGCTGTATCTGTCCATCCCGCAAAAAATTTTTCCTTGTTTGAAGCCGCCTCCCCGTGGCGCAAAAGCATCAGTTTTTTTGCCATAAATAAAACCTATTCCAGCATCACGCCTGCAAGCAATGGAAAAATAATTGACGCATCCCCTTCCACATGCACAATTTTCCCTTTTTCTGAAATTTTCCCCCAACTAATAGCTTCATTTACCCTTGCGCCTGACAAGCTTCCGTCATACTGGGTTCCTGTTGAAATATAAACAGCATAATCAAACCCATTTCTCAAAATATTTGCGCCTATTGCATGGTGCTTTGCAACCCCTCCCCCCAAAATAATTCCGGCAGTTTTATCAGCATCCAGCACCATTTTTCCCAATGGTTTCAAATCCCCTGAAATATCAATTCCAAATTCCTTGTTTTTCTGCTTAAAAAAATATAATTGCAATCCAAACGCACCGTCAGTGGGCGCGGGGCAGAATACAGGAATATTATTTTTCGCGCACCAGTAAACAAACGAATTTTCATCTTTCAATTCCATTCCCAAATCATAAATTATTTCATGGGGCGCAAGCATCCTCTTCAATTTTTTCTGCTTTTCATATTCTTTTTCAAAAAAAGGCATAAGCAGTTTTTCCAATTTCACATAACTTTCATTTTTAATTATTATATTCCCAACCCTGTTTTTCCCCTGCTTATGCAATTTCCTGTCATTTTCATCAAATGTTGCAATTTCAAAAGAAGAAAATGTTTTCATAACATCCTCCTCAATTGAGCCGATTGCAGTAATTATTGCATCAACTTTCCTCTCCTTGCAAAGAGTTGCAAATATTTCCCTCATTCCGCTTGAAACCATATTGCTTGTAAAAGTAAGAAATATTGTTGCTTTCTCCTTCTGCATTTCCTCAACTAATTCCCCAGCTTTCCCGACTTGCGTTGCCTGCAACCCGGCATTTCTCATCTGCTTTAGCAAACCAGAAATTTTTGTCCCGCCGGATATCTTAATTCCCTTCACTCTTGCTGCTTTTCCAGTTGTTTTACCCATGGGGGCTCCCCTGCATCATGTTCAGAATTTCCTTCCTGCGCCAATGGCAAAGAAATAGCTATCTCCTCGCTCCTGCTTGCAATCTCCCCTCTTGTTGTCTTTAATTCAATATACTGCTTTTGCAATGATTCAAATTCTTTTTGCTCTTCCGCATTCATAGGCACTGCATGGCTTTTTGTCATTACCTGCTGTATCCTCCTAGACACTTCCCCTATTTTCTTTTCATTTTCTTCCCATTTTTCCTCATCATCCTTCCTTATCCACACTGAGCCGTTATTTCCGCTTACATCAGAAGTTTTTTTTTCAACTTCGCCCGGCCAGCTCAAAGTTTCAGGCCCGCTCACTTTTTTTTTATCCAGGTTAAGCTTTCCCCCTGATATATATGCAAACACTCCAAGCCTTCCCATTGTATTTACCAAATCCTGCCTCTGCTCCTCTTTTAACGCCCCCACATCCACAACTTCTGTTGAATTTGATTCCACAACCACTTTCAAATTTTCCGCCTCTTTCCTGGGCAGGCTATTCAGCAAAATAATCAATCTTGCAATCTGCTCTTTGTTTTCATAATTCTTTTTTGTATATTCCGCCCTCTTCTTAAGCAAATCATACACTTCCCCGCTTTTTGCCTTCAGCGCTTCATCCAGCTTTTCCCTGGAATTCTGCCCAATTTCCGCAGTAAGCGCGCTTATTTCAGAGCGGTTCGGCATTACAGTAATAATATCCACTTTTTTCAATTTCCCGTCAATAGGCGCAAGCTTTTCCTTTATATTTTCAATTTGCTTTTCCAAAGCAGCAACATGCTCATCCCCCTCTTGTGCCCCCCTTCTTATCAAAAAATCCCTTCTAAATACTGTTTCATTTTTCCTCCTCCTAAGGGTTGCATGCTCCATCAAATCCGAGCTTGTTATAACAATCGACTCTTCCACGAAAGTAATTGGGAGATAAAGTATATAAAATAAAGGTAATTTTCATTTCCTGTTTTTTCAAAATTAGATTTTGACCGTAGGATCGGGGAACAACAATAAGACTTCAACCCCGAAGGGTTGAAGATGGTGTGGGAGGTGAAGCGCCCCGATCCTGCATCCGGTCAAAAATATAAAATGGTGCCCACCCGAAAGCAAACACCAAGCCTATTCGTCGCCTTGCCTATCTCTGCAAGCATTATTTCATTCTGTAATACACTCTCCTTCCTGCCTGCTGCTTTTCCAATATACCAAGCTCATACAATCTGCTCAGCCTTGCAGAGGCGGCATTTTTTCCCTTATATTTGAATCTTGCTCTCACATCTTCTGCGCAAACCGCGCTCCTCGCCCTTATCATTTCCACTATTTGCTCATCAATAGAAGAAAGCAAAATTTCTTTTGATGAAAGAATTATTGATGCAGGCGTTGAAGAGCCGCTGACATTCACCCCTGCAAAGCCGCTTCCGCTTTCCTTCGGCTTTGCCCATGCCAGCTGGCTTGAATCGCTTGCGCCTTTAGAAGAAACTTTCTCTTCAATTAATTCCATTCTTGTTTCCAAACTTTCCATCCTTACTTGAAGTGTTTTAAGAATGCTGGACAGCTCTACAGTCATTTTTGCAAGCTCTGTTTTGGTTCCCATACCATAACCTTCTTATATTCTGACTGCATCATGGATGTGTCATATACACATCATAATACCATCATGACAATATCATGAGTATCTTTATAATACTATGTCTATTTTGAGGGCGAAAAATGGTAAAGAGTGGGGGAAAAATAGAAAAAAAAGCTAAAATAGTTATAGACAGGCGCGAATCTATTGAATATGATAAATGGCTAAAAGAGTTTGGGCTAAACACTTCTAGAAAAACCCTTTCAATAGGCGATTTTGTGCTTTCTTCCCGCCTTGTTGCCGAGAGAAAAACCCGCCAGGATTTTGAATCCAGCATTATCGACGGAAGATTATTTGAGCAGGCAAAGCGCCTCACTTCTGCCTACCCCCGAACCATACTCATAATAGAAGGCCCGCCCCCTGAAGAAGAAAGAATATCGCGCCCAGCCCTTCTCGGAGCTTATTCTGCCCTTATTTCAGAATATGGAATTTCCCTCTTTTTCTGTAAAAACCCTAAATCCACTGCCGAGCTTCTCTCCTCAATGGCAAAATATGAGCAAATTTCAAAAAAAACCCCGCACAGAATACGCTCAAGGCAAAAATCTCTTACCCTTTCCCAAGCCCAGAGAGCTCTTATAGAATCTCTTCCCTCGTGCGGCCCCCGGCTTGCCCACAACCTTCTCCGCTATTTCAACACCCCCCTCAATATATTTAAAGCAGATGAGAAAGCATTGGAAAAGGTGCCTCTTTTAGGAAAAAAGAAGGCAAAATTAATAAGAAAAGTGCTGGATAGTGTGTATAAATGGAAGGAAGAGTAAGAAAAATAGCTGGTTTATAGTGTTTGTTGGTATAAATATGAGTAGGATAAAAAGCAGGTTAATATATTTCCTCTTAAAAAGTGGCAAAGTGAAAAAAACTTGTTTTTTTGCGCAAAAATGTTGCAAATGAGGGGTAAGAATGGACCAAAAAATTATTAGTATTATAAAAGCCCGCCTAAGGAGATGGGAAGGGAAGCCTATAGACAAAGAAAAGCTGGAATCTTTGCGCACTGAAATATATAAAAAAACCAGAAAAAACAAATCTGCTCCTTTTGCAAATATTAAAAAATGGATCAAGGAGGCACGGAAACAAATGGCATCAGCAAAAAAGAAAAAATTAAAAAAATCCGGAAAAAAAACAAAAAAACCTTCCAAAAAAGCAAAGCCTGTCAAAAAAGCCAAAATTTCAAAAAAATCAAAATCTGCACCATCACTTCGTGACATTCCGCCCACACCAAGAGTATCCCAGTCTGTGCGCGCTTCTTTAGATGAAATAAAAAGCGAAATGAACATTCCTGTTGCAGCGCAAAGGGAAGAAGTTGTACTCAAAAAGCCCCCCATGGTGCTTGACAAAGTATATCTGCAATCCATGTCATTTGAAATGGCATCCATGCGCCAGGCCCTTGAAAAAATCGGAAGGCAGATTGACAAATTAGAAAAAGAATTAAGCGCCCACCGCACAGGAGGGGAGGATTAAATTCCTTCCTTTATTCTTTACATATTTTTTTATATTAAATAACTTTTTATATCTTACTTTCCATACAAATATATGGCAAAATTGTTTGGTTTATTCAATACGAAAAAAAATTCCACAAATGACAAACCTACATTTTTTCAAAAAATGGCGCGCAAATTTTCCATAAGAAAGGATCTTATTTTCAAAAGAAAAGCCATTATGCGTGATCTAGGCATTGATATTCGCACTTTGGACGCATGGGGTGTAGAATTTATCAAATCAGCATTCTCACATGAGCAAAATGGAGAATTTGGGCTAGCGGCTTTGGGGTATGCTCAAATCAGCTTGCGGTGTTCGGAGGACGAGCTAAAGTTGAAGTTCTTTATCAAATCAGCAGAGAATTATGAAAAAGCAAACAACCCTGAGAAAGCCGCAGAATTGTATGCTGATTTACCAAGGTATACTGATGACCTAGGGCAGAAACTCATATGGACTGTCAAATCAGCAGAGACTTATGAAAAAGCAGCCGAAATG
>JBDRNY010000085.1:0-24924 GCA_043810635.1 Microcaldota archaeon
GGCTTTTTTCCATACTTGTATTAACCGGAGTGGCAAATGAAAAAGAGGGAAAAAATGCAAAAGGAAAGAAAAAGCCGGATTTAATATTAAATTCAATTGCAGATTTACCTGAATTCTTGCAAATTTAAAATTTTGGAAAATTACCCAAACAAATCATTAATCACATCTTCACTATTTTCACTCTTGCTTTCCCCTCCTCCAAGCACAGGCGCCTCCTCCTTACTTTCCCCTTCAGAAGAATCAAACATTTGCAATGGCTGCGGAGAAACAGGAGACGGCTCGGGCTGGCTCGGCTTTTTTAGCAAAGATGTTAAGCTAATATGCACTGTTTTTCCTGTTGCAGGATCACTTCCTGTAATTTCAACCTCTTCCAATTCCAGAGAAGAATCCACCTGAATATAATGCTCCTGCCCGCCTACTAAAACAGTTTTTCTTATTGATGACATAAACACACCCACTTGCCCTTCGATGCTTATATTTAAAGTTTTTTGTAGATAGGATTGTATGCGCCATTATATGAAAAAGAGCAAGAACAAAGCAAGGATAATGCCAGACTCTTCTTCCACTAGTGGGATTCTTGATACCATACTGCCAAGGATGAAAGTATCAAAGGAGGAAAAAGAGGCTTTTGCAGAGCTTTCTGCATATCTGCAAGCGATAGATGCGTTTATTGAAGAAGACAAACCGGTTTTTGATAAAAAACTCAGCTTGTTTTTTGTAGAGGGGGAAACAAAGTATAAAACCAGATGGAAGAAAAATCCCGACAATTATCTCGGCTACTGTGTTTATGCAAAGTTTTGCCTCTCATTAAAGCCTTTTCTTGAAAAGAGGATAACGCGCCTCCTTGCAGAAATTTATGATGAGGGGGTAGCAATATTCGGAAAAGAAAAGGTAGATAAAATTTTCAGAAAATAATCTACTCCACCGTCACACTCTTGGCTAAATTTCTCGGCATATCTGGATCCCGGCCCATTTTTACCGCCATATAATAAGAAAGCAGCTGCAATGGCACAATATAATAAATAGGAATGAATTCTTCTTCAAATTTTGGCATTTTTAATTTCATGTTTCCATTATTCAATGTTTTCTCATCATCTGACATTACAATTATCTTTGCCCCCCTGGCTTTGCACTCTTGGATGTTTCCCTGCATTTTCCTGAGCATTTTTCCGCTGGGCGCAATTGCAAATATTACAACATCATCCTGCAGCAAAGAAAGAGGGCCGTGCTTCAGCTCCCCGCCGGGATATGCTTCAGCATGCAAATATGTAACTTCTTTTAATTTCAATGCCCCTTCAAGCGCGCAAGGATATCCAATTCCCCTTGCAATAAAAAAGAAATCTTTGTATTTTACCAATTCCTCAGCTAACTTCCTTACCTCTTCATCAGTTTCCTTCAATATCCCCTTTATTTTCCCGGGAATTTCATGCAATTTTTCAAGCATTTCCCTGTTTCCTGAAAGAGTATATGCAATTTTATACAAAACAGCCAGCTGCCCCAAAAAGCTTTTTGTTGCAAGCACCCCTATTTCAGGCCCCACACCTATAAACACGCTTTCATCGGCCTCCCTTGTAACCGACGAGCCCACAACATTTGTTATTGCAATTATTTTTGCCCCGTCTTCTTTTCCATCCCTTATTGCAGAAAGGGTGTCAGCAGTTTCTCCTGACTGGGTTATTGCAACTATTACATCCTCCTTCCCTGTTTTCCATGAAAAATATTCTGATGCAATATAAGAAGCAGCATTTATGCCATGCTTGTGCAAGAGATATTCAAACACTTTTCCTGCATAATAAGATGTTCCGCACCCGATTATTGCAATATTCTTTGCATTTTTCAATAATTTTATTGCTTTATCAACATTTGCCCCAATAGATGCAGAAAGCGCCTCAGGCTGCTCCAATATTTCCTTTATCATAAAATGCGCATGCCCTCCTTTTTCCGCCATCTTGCTTGTCCAGTCAACATGAATCTCTTCCCTTTTCCCTTCTTTCATTTCAAAATCCCATATTTTGCATCCCTTCTCATCTATTTCAGCAAAATCCCCGTCATTTAACAATACAAAATTCTTTGTATAATCCAGCAATGCAGGAATATCTGATGCAAAAAACATCTCCCCCTCCCCTTTGCCTATAATAAGAGGGGCATGCTTTCTTGCAGCATAAATTTTATTTTCCCCTGCCACCATTATTCCAAGTGCATATGCCCCCTCAATCTGCTTCACAGCATTATAAACAGCCTTCATAACATCCTTCTCTTCCCTTAATTCAAGGGAAATAAGGTGGGCAACCAATTCAGTATCAGTATCACTTTTCAGATTTATTTTTGCAGAAATTATTTTTTCTTTTAATTTTGCAAAATTTTCAATTATTCCATTATGCACCAGCACAACTTCCCCTTTTTCATCTGAATGGGGATGCGCATTTCTTTCACATGGCGGCCCGTGGGTAGCCCATCTTGTATGCCCTATGCCGATATTTCCTTCAAGAGAAAGAAAATTCTTTTTTTTGTGAATTTCCTTTATTTTGCCTTCCCCTTTTATTATTGAAATTTTTCCTTTATTTATTGCGGCAATGCCTGCAGAATCATACCCTCTGTATTCAATTCTTCCCAACCCCTGCAATATGACTTCTGACGCCTTCCTTTTTCCAATATACCCAATAATTCCGCACATCTAAACCAAACCCGATATCTGAATTTTTTTATTTGCAGATTTGCATATAATTTCTGATTCCCTTGCCGATTTTGCTCATTCTATCCTTCTTGCATTTGCATAAGTTCTTGCGCATTTTTCAATTATCACTTTTATCCTGCTTCCAACCTCTGCTTTTTCAACAAATATGACAAAATCATCTATTTTTGCTATTCCCTGCCCTCCCTGCCCCTGCGCATCTATGCTGACCATAAGCTTATCGCCTACATCCACAGGAGGGCGGATATTCAATGCTTCACCAAATTGTTTTTCCTTCCCTACCCTCTTAAAGTTTCTGTTTCTCTCTCGTATCCCCCCCGCTGCAAAGGGTTGGGGGATTGTTTAAATACTTATGTGCTTCATAATCAAGCGTTGGCTTGTAGCCAGGTGATGCTTATGGATTGGAATCACATTTTCAAAATGGTAGATGACGAAGACGACGAAGTGTTTGATGACGAAGAGCAAGAATTTGACGAAGACTGGGATGACGAAGAGGAAGAGTAATCAGCTTCTTTTTTCTCCTATTTTTTGATTTCCACATGGATACATTATTAAACACTATTTACTATATTTCTATATGCAATCATCAAAGATACTAAGTGGGTCGAGGTTCTTGTCTAAACAAAGACTTCGTGTCAGTTGTTTTCTTGCAAAGATATTTAGAGGGCTTAAGGGGAAAAAATACTCCAAAGAGCTTGCAGATGAGCGCTCAAAACCTGACGATGTTCAAAAAATCCCTCAGAAATTACCAGAAGAGAAAACCAAAATTCCTCCTGCCAAAAAAATAATTGTTGAGGGGTTTGAGGCAAGGCCGGATGAAATTTATGATCCAATTGCCGAAGAGCTGATATTAACCAACAATATAATTGAATCTATGGAAAAAGGGCATAAGCCCTATGAAAAAGTCTGGGGAAAAAAAATAAGATATGCAAGAACAGACGCAAGCGAAGAGCCCTATGATGCAGAACAGCCCCTGTACAACGTTCCTTTCAAAAAGGCTAAAAAGCCATTAATCGTGCCTCCTGATATGGACAGGGACGAGCCCCCGCAATTTTGGCTGGAAGATATTTAGAAGCCGACCACTGGAAACCTACCCCCTCCAACCGTTTAAATAGGACTAAAACTCTTCTTTCTTCAGGCGATTGGAATGTTGGTTGAAGATGAGGTAATACATTGGTGGAAGGACGAAGCAGGCACCTCCCACCGAAATGCCCTAAGAATTGAAAGGGAAAATGCATCCGAATCAAACGGCTTTCCCAGAGATGGTGTGGTAGTAGTAAGGCTGTTAAATAGCGCAAGCCAGCAATCCATTCGCCTCTCCCCAGATGAGGCATTAAGATTATCCACCCAATTATTGGCAGTTGCCAAAGAGCTGCTTAATCAAAAAAGAAGATTGTGGCAGACTCATGACGGCTAGTATTCAAATTTCGGGAGAATCTGGTTTATCTATTCTTTCCCCGCCTCTTTCCCCTTTATTGCCTTTCTCAATATATCCAATTCATTTTCAAAATTCCCGTTGCACACCTGCTTGGCAGACATTTCAATTGCATTCACCCCTGCAACAACAAGGGAGCGTATGTCTTTTGCACTGCTGATTCCGTTTGCAGAAATAACCGGCCTTCCAGTTTTGTTTTTCAGCAAAGTGCTTATTGTAATAGAAATATCTGCATCACTTCCGTTCGGCCCGATATTGTCAATCAATATTACATCTGCCTCGGATTTTTTAGCCTCCCCAAGCTCCTGCGCATTTTTAATTTCCATCACAGCTTCCAAATCCTGCTCATGTGCAATTTCAATCAATTCATGAAAATCCACGCCCGCATAATTCAGCAGCGGCATTGAAAGAATTACTGCATCCCCGCCGACAATCTGCCTTGAATCAATTATCCAGTCTTTTGCAATTATCGGTATTGGGGATTTTTTTGAAAGCCACCTCAAATCCCCTGCATGATATTTCGGCTCAACCCATACATCCACCGCGCTCAAATCATATAATGTGGACAATTTGTCAATCATTTCCCCTGCTTTTTTCCTGTTTGGAAAAAGAAGCCCTCCCTGCGGCCAGGCGGTTGAAATTTCGGCAATAATAGGCAATGTGCCTTCATCCTGCGTCTTTTCTATATATTCGCAAATAGATTTTTTTTCCCTTCTCGCAGGCGCAAGCCTTTCATAATACCCGGATTCAACAGTATTTTTTATGCTTTGTATTATTTCCTCTACATTTTTCATAGAATCATCTTCCATGTGTTTGCTGAAATTATTTGCATTCTTTTGGCGGATTTTCAAATTGCAGGCATATCCATTCCTTTACTTCCTCTTTATTTCTTTTTCCTACAAGCATTGCCTCGCCTTTGCTCCCGCGGGCAATAAGGGTCGGAAACCCCCCAAACAAATTCCTTCCCTTATAATCCGAATAAATTTCCGTGGTTTTCGCATCACTCCCTCTCAATGCTTCATCCCATATCACAAGGTTTGCATGCCCCGGCATTTCATTTGCAACTTCTTCTGTAATAATTTTTGCCTCCCCGCAATATTCGCACCATTCCGCGTGCATCAAATCCAAATGAACCGTTTCCTCAACTTCCTTGTCAGCACCACATCCCGGCATTCCGGAATAGATTGACAAAATTTCAAGCGCAATAAATATCAGCAATATTGCAACAGAAAGTGTTAGCAAGGTAATATCATTGCGCATCAAAATACCGATTATACAATATGTTTAATTATTTTAAAGCACTCTGGTCGGTTTTTCTTGGCTTGTATGCTGTTGTTCCAAAAATATGGCCCAAATTTCTCTGCCCCCTCTTTCTTTCAATCATTATTCCCGCCCTCAGAACTTCCCCCACGCTCCATGCCTGCGCAGGGCACCCCCTTCTTTCCAATGCCTGGGGGTCATACACCTCTGTTAAAGATAAAAGCGCCCCCTGCTTTGAATTAAGCATAGGCTCAACCCCTCTCCAAATTTCATTCATTCTTTCAGGGAAAATTTTGAGCCATGCTTCTGCATACGCTCCGCTAAGCCAGGGCCATATCGCCCCCTGATGATAGCTCAAATCCCTCTCCTTCATATTCCCCCCATATTTTCCCCTGTATTCAGGCTCTCCTTGTGCAAGCGTTCTTATTCCTTTTCCGCTCACCCAAAGCTTTGATGAAATTTCCCTCATAGCATTTCTTGCCTGCACCTCTTTTATTCCAACATCTTCAATTGCAAGCGCCCACAATTGATTCGGCCTCATTTTTCCGTCTTCCGGCTCTATTCCGTCATACAAATACCCTAAATTTTCTGCATAAAATTTTTCCATGCTATATTTTGCATTTCCAAGCACATCTTCAAATTTTTCACTGCTTTTCCCATCCCCCGCTTTTTCAGCCCATCTTGATGCATTATTCAATGCATTTATCCAAAGCGCGTTTATTTCCACCCTTTTCCCTTTCCTCGGAGTAACCGCTTTTCCGTTCACTTGCGCATCCATCCATGTAAGCCTTTCTTTTTTTAATACAGCCAATCCGTCCTTGTCAATTTTCACAAACCTGTTTCCCTTAACCCATTCCCCCATTGCTTTCCTTATTTTCGGCCACCATTTTTTCAAATCCTCGTCATTCACCCCCCTCTCTTTTTCCAATTCTGTTATTGCCCAAACCATCCAAAGCATCCCGTCTGCAGATTCATAAGCCGGATTTCCATTTTCATCAAACCTGTTTGGCAGCATTCCATCTTTCAAATATTCTATCCATTTTGAAATAATATTTCTTGCAAGCGCATGCCTGCCAGTGTATGCGCAAATTCCTGGCAAAGCTATCATAGTATCCCTTCCCCACTCCCCGAAATACGGATATCCTGCCAAAATTCCATACTCTTTTTCTTTTCCGATTACAAATTGGGCCGAACCCCTTACAAGCGCTTCCAATTTTCCTGTCAATATCCCCCCGCTATGCCCTTTGAATTGGTTGACAATTCCTTCCATCTGCTCTGTTGCATATTCCGGCTCAAAAAACCTTTCCTCCCCCATCTCCCCTATTTTCAAAGTTATATGCTGGCCTTCCTGCAAAAGGGTTGCAAAATGCCCAGGGCAGGCCAAATCTTCCTTAAATTTCTCCTCCCTTCCTCTTTCAACCGGATACAAAAAATTGTAATACACTTCCTGCCTTGGGACAAACGCCCCCCTGTCAGCATTTACCCCCCACATAAAAGGATATTTGAAATTTACCCCTCCCTCATCACTCATTCCCATTTTTGCATTTGCATCCAGCCCTATTGAATGCACATTTCTTGCATTTACAAAAGGAAACAATTCAATACCGGTATTCTGCCCCTGCAGCAAACTATATCTTGCATAAACAATATTTTTCCCCCTCTCGCACCAAACTTCTTTTGCAATCCTTCTTCCCCCCACTTCAAAAGCCCATCTTGCAACAGCTCCGTCAAAATAAAAGTTTGCAATATGCTTCCACCCTTTCGGATGCACTGTATTCGGATAAAAATTAGATGAAAGCGGAATCCTCCTCCCCCCAATAACAGCAAACTCTTCCAATTTTGAAACTAAAAGCCATCTTTTTTCAGCATTCGGATGCGCCCCAACAAACAATCCATGATATTTTCTTGTATTTGCCCCGCTCACAGTGCCAGAAGCCCATCCCCCTATTCCGTTTCCAATCCACCACTCACTATCATTCATTTTGGAAAAATTAGATTCATTATTTCCTTTTTGCGGGATTGGCATGCCATACTCAGCACAATATTTAATAAAAATCTATTGCAATCCTTCAGGTTTGCTTCCCGTTTTTGCATCTATAATATCCAGCATTTTTTTCAATTCTGTTTTCGCCTTTCCATCCTCTAGCACTCCTGCTTTTTCCACCTGCCTCAGCCTAATCCAGCTTTTCACCTTCCCAATCAAAATCCTCTTTGTTTCATCCTCCTTGACTTTCCCTGACAAGATGCATTCAACCGCCTGCTTTTCAGATGTAATCCATTCCACGGTTTCAATTTCCGATTTTCCTGAAAGCTTGCCGCTTTCTATACTCTCTTTTGCGATTTTTTCCAGATCCTTCTTCATCTTGTTTATCTTTGTTTTCTTTACTTCCATATCTCTCCATTCATTTTTGTCAATGAGACAGAAAGAAGGGATATGTGGATTTTCTTTTATTATCTCCCACACAACCAGCCCTTTTGCAAGTCCAAAGAAAATACTGTCTCTCGGAATGCTTGAGCCTCTTGGTACAAGCCAAGAGAAATCCTGTGGCTTGTATATTTTTATTTTTTGTTTCTTAGAAGCTTTTGAATTTTGCATTGTATTCTGCGTTTTTTGCATTCATCCACCTAAAGCAATTTCAATTCCCCTGTAATTTTGTCAATTTCCCCAGCTCTCCCAGGCCCGATTCCAACACATGTTTTGGTGCCTGGCAAAATTTGTGTTTTTCCCGCATCTGTAATCAATGAAGCAGGCAATCCCCTCTCTTTTGCTTTCTGAAATATTTCAATCAATTCTTTTTCCCCCTCCACTTTTACAACGCTTTTTCCCATCCCATTTCCCAACCATTCTTTTGCAATTTCCTTTTCTTTCTTTTCGCATTTCAAATAAGCGTCTATTGATGCATGCGCAACCTGCACAGCCATTTTCCCTTTCCCTATTTGCAAATCATTTCTTACAACCATTACCTGCTTTATTTCATCTGCTTCTGAAGTTGATGCCATAGTGGAATGTTACCCTCCTCATATTCTTAAACGCTCTCTCACAATATTCATAATATGTCGTTAACAGAATCCATTCTTACCCTTGCCCGCTCCTGGCTCAAAAAAGAGGATGAATGGGCATCTTTAGCCAAGCGCCTTAGGTTCAATTCAGGAAAAATACAATTTAAAGAAGCGCTTGAGCAAAATTTAATTTACCCCACAAATGCAAAAAAGCCCGAAGGAGCTTTTGCGGCAATAGACGGCGGCATTGCAGGGGAGGAATTCCATGGATTGGATATAATTATTTCCCGCTCATTAGCTGCAAAATTTGAATATAAAAACGGAATTCTCTCCTCCCACAAATATTTCCCTTCCTCACGCCCTGAATTTGAATTAAATGCAAAAAGCGGCTTGGAGCAGTTTGACAAATTAAGGTTTACCTCACTCATCCGCCTCCGCTCTGAATTAAATTGTGCAATAAATGCATTGGAAAACTGGCCTCTTTCCCATCTTTTGCTCGACGGCTCAATTGCCCCGTTAGTTGCAGACAAGCCCCCCCATGATTCTGAATTAGTAGAGCTTTACAGCGAGGTAATTTCTTTTTACCACAAACTATACAAATTATCAGAAGAAAAAAATGTAAATTTAATCGGAGTAATGAAAGACAGCCGGGGAAGGAGGTTTACTGAAATGCTTGCCCGCTCAGCAGCAGAATCTGCCCCTTCCCTTTCCCACACTTCAGACACCCTTTTCCTTGACCATTTATTAGAAGAAGGCGAGCGCACATTTGCATTCCGCTACTCTTCCGCCCCTTCCAAAAATCCCGTGCTAAAAGATTTGGGAAAATGGGCGGAAAAAATATTAACATTTTACATAAAGCCGGTAAAAGGAGACCGCCCCCTAAGAATTGAATTTTTGTCAAATTCTTCCTCTTTTGATGAAATTGCAAATACAATGGCAGGCTTATGCTCCCTCCACCCCCATTATGCCTACCCGGCAATTTTAATAGAAGCAGATTTGCGCGCTGCAATAGATTCAAATGAAGCATCGCATGTAATTGCGGATTTGCACACCAAGCTTGGAAAAAACAGGCCATTAATGCAATTAAGAAGAAATTCCCGCCCTTTTAGATAAAATACCAGTGGAAAGTTACCCCCTCCAAACTTCTAAATAAACCCCCTTCTTTCTTTTATTGGTGTTAATTTGCCATCTGAAAATTGCACATGCATCCCAATTCTTCCAAAAAGCAAGCATTTAAATAGTTATATAAACTTATATAATTCTATGAGGAAGAAAAAATTCAGCATTTTGCACTACCCGAGGCTTGACACCGTATTAATGATAGAAAATTTTATACGCAAGCATTCCGGGGAATTTAAAAAAACCCAGCTGTGGAAAAAGCTCCCAAGAAAGACAATGTACCAGACATATAATACTGTGCTGGGCTATCTTGCCGACTCATCCAAAATTTCAATAGACAGCAAGGGAAAGATAGGCTGGATATACAACCCCGCTCTTGCGAAAAAATTCCTTTCCAAGGGCGTTGTGGTTAAATGAAAAGGCAGACTGATAAAAAGGTAAAAATCGTTTTTGCGGATGAGAAGACGCATTCTGCCTACCTTAAATTAAAAAATTCAAGGTTTGCTTATGAAAGGAAAATGCATTCGCTGATTTCAGAAGCGATTGGCGAAATAAAAACAAACCCTTTTTGCGGAGTGGAAGTTCCGCACAAGCTTATCCCTCGGGAATATTTCAGAAAATATGGCGTTGACAACCTGTGGAAATACAATCTTTCCAAGGAGTGGAGGCTCATCTATTCCAATATAGGGGATGATGTGCAAATCCTATCTGTTATTCTGGAATGGTTTGACAGCCATAAAAAATATGAGCGAAGGTTTGGCTATTGATTCATTCCCAGTCTTTTAGGTAATCATTCAGTGGAAACCTACCCCTTCCAAACTTTTAACTAACTTCCCTGCTTCGTATTATAGGTGTTAATTTGGCTTCTGAGAGTAATACCAATTTAAATACTTTTTCCTACAAAGTTATACTAAATAGGTGTTTTAGTATGACTCATATATATGAAAAAGGCCAATTGGTTATTCCAAAATATTTCCGGGATTTGCTGGGCTGGGTTGCAAATACAGAGGTGAAATTTGAGGTAAAAGGAAACAAGCTCATAGTGCAGAGAAAAACTTCGGTTGTGGATGAGATTGAGCAAATGGCAAAAGAGTGGAAATTAGACATGCCTGATGATGTGGACGAATTTTACAATAAAGTTGTCGAAAAAGAGACGAGGCAAAAATACAAGAAAATGGGATTTGATTTCTGATGTTTATAGATACGAATATTTTTGTCGGCGCATATTGCTCATTTGACAAAAAAGGGGGAAAATGCAGAAACTTCCTAAGGTGCATAGAATCCGGAGAGCAAAATTCATCCACCTCAGTACTTGTGCTTGACGAAACCCTGAAGACACTGTCAAATCTGTCGGGAGAAAAGAGGGCCATATCTGCAGTGAATAAAATTTTAGAGATATCCAACCTTGAGGTTTTCGCTGTAGATAAGGAAGATTTTGAAAACTGCCTTGAATATTTCAAGCAGTCAATGGATGTGCATGATTCCCTGCATCTGGCAGTCATGAAAAAGAACGGAATAAAAGCAATCCTCTCTTATGACAAGGATTTTGATTTGGCAAAGGGGATAAAAAGAATAGAGCCGAAATGATTTTTGCCTGGAGCAATAATTATAATCTCCTTGTTTTGCCTGCCAGCCGGTTTCTTTTGTGTTTCCGTATTAGTTTCTATATTAATTAGTTTCTATATTATAGAGCATGAAACTGAATTAATATTTTTCATGTTTTGAATCCCTCTGAATAGGTCTCTTAGTTTGCCTGCGTCCCCTTCTGCGATGAGAATGTCCAGGCATCCTTTTTTTGAATGATGATGAAGCACGGTTTTGACAATATCCCCAAACCCGCGGATTGAGGCTGTTGCATCTGACATGTGCACCGAACGATGGCTAATCATGAAAACAACAGTATGGACTCCTTTGAGCTCGGAGAGGATTTTGTACTGGTTTAGGAGGGAAGTTAAGGCAGTGCGAATAATCTTTGACCTGCTTTTAATTTTTGTAAGCTCCATGGCTCTATTAATTTCCTGCACTTTTTCCGGCTCAAGGGAGACACTTATAATTTCCAAAAATACCGCCTTTTATTAACTATGCAATGTTTTCCATGGGAAAGTTAATAACTTATATGCTAAAGTTAATAATCCTCTTTCTTCTATTTCATAATGGGGGATTAAGATGAAGAAACTAATAGGTATAGCGCTTATGCTTTTTATTCTGCTTTTTGGCTGCACCGCACCGGAAGGGCAATATGGGGAGGCGGCTGGTGATGGAAAGATAAGAATATTGGTAAGCATTCTGCCCCAAAAAGAATTTGTAAAATCCGTTGGGGGGGATTATGTGGATGTAAAAGAGCTTGTTCCTCCAGGCGCAAGCCCTGCTACATATGAGCTTAAGCCTGCAGACCTGATTGCTATTGAGAATGCTGGCATATACTTTAGAATCGGGCATATTCCGTTTGAAAAAGCATATATTGGAAAAATTGAATCCGCAAACCCTGATTTGGAAGTTGTTGATACTTCAAAGAATGCCGAACTTATATATTTCGGAGGAGGCAGCGGGGAAGCGCATTCGCATGATGAGGGCAGGGCTGACCCCCATATATGGCTTTCCCCGAGGAGAGTTGCGCAGCAGGTTGAAATTATTTACAAAACACTTGCAGAAAAAGACCCGGAGCATGAAGACTATTACAGGCAAAATGCGGATGAATATATTGAAAAGCTCAAGAAGCTGGATGAGGGGCTGAATAAAACTTTTGAAAGCATGGAAGGCAAAAAAGTTCTGGTTTTCCACCCTGCATGGGGATATTTCTGCCATGATTACGGGCTTGAGCAGATTGCGATAGAGCCGGAAGGAAAAGAGCCGACAGCAAAGCAGCTGAAGAATATAATAGATATTGCAAAAAGTGAGGATATTAAAGTGGTTTTTGTCCAAAAGCAATTTAGTACAACCGCAGCCAGCTCGGTTGCAGATGAGATTGGCGGCGTGGTTGTGCATATTGACCCGTTGGCTGAGAATTATTTGGAAAGCATGCAAAATGTTGGGGAAGCAATATCTGCAGGGCTGGAAAACAGGGAATAAGCATGAAAAAAAAGCCTATTATAGAATTGGATAACGTGTCTTTTACATACGGCAGCTCGCCTTTTTTGGAAAATGTCAGCCTTAAAATTTATGAAAAGGATTTTATAGGGCTTGTAGGGCCGAACGGGGGCGGGAAAACAACCTTAATACAGCTTATCCTGGGGCTTTTGGAGCCAAAGAAGGGCAAAATCAGGGTATTTGGAAAAAAGCCAAAAGATGGCAGGGGGCAAATAGGGTATCTGTCACAGCATGAAAATGTTGATTTTGATTTTCCAATAACAGTTGAGGAAATTGCACTCAGCGGAAGAATGAATGGAAAGGCAGTCAAATATTTCAATGAAGAAGACCGGGAAACCGTTGCAAGGGTATTAAAGCGCCTAAACCTCTCCCCTCTTGCAAAAAGAAAACTGAATGAATTGTCGGGGGGAGAAAAGCAAAGGGCATTTATTGCAAGGGCTCTTGGTGCAAACCCGAAAATTCTTCTGCTTGACGAGCCGGTTTCAAATGTAGACATTAAATTGAGCGATGATTTTTTCGCCCTTTTAAAAGAGCTGAACAAAGAAATTGCAATAATTGTTGCAGAGCACAATCTCCAAATGCTTTCAAAATATGCCAAAAAGGTTGTCTGCATCAACAAATGCAACTTCCATGGCGTAAGGTATCATGATTTGCAGGAATTGAAGGGCAAAAAAATACACGATCTTTGAGGGATATGATGGTTTTTGAACTGCTCGAATATCATTTTTTCCAAAATGCAGTTATGGTTGCCGTTCTTGTATCAATTGCAAGCGGAATTGTCGGGGCGTATATAACAGTCAAGCGAATGTCCCTGATAACCGGCAGCATTGCCCACGGGGCTTTTGGAGGGCTTGGCGCCGGCTACTTTCTCGGCATAAATCCGTTTGCAGGGGCAGTTGCCTTCAGCATACTTAGTGCGTTTGCAATCACTTATGCACACGAAAAAGCAAGGAAAAGGCTTGATGCGCTGCTGAGCCTTATCTGGGCTTTTGGAATGGCATTGGGCCTGCTGTTTATTTTCATGACGCCAGGATATGCAGGGGACCTGTTTTCCTATCTTTTTGGAAATATCCTGCTTGTAAGCAATTTTGATTTGATTCTGACTGCCGCGCTTGTTTTTGCAGTAGTTTTGTGCACAGCGCTTTTTTACAACCTTTTTCTGAGCGTTTCTTTTGATGAGGAATATGCAAAAGTTTCAAACATGCCTGTTAATTTTGCCTATCTCGCCATGTTCGGGTTGATTGCCCTTGTTGTGGTTATGGTTATCCAGGTTGTAGGAATTGTGCTTATGATCGGCCTTCTTACAGTCCCTGCGGCAACAGCACAGCTCTTTGAAAGGACGATAAAAAGGATTATGGCTTTGGCGATATTAATTTCACTTGCATGCTCGCTTTCCGGCCTGGTTCTTGCATATTATGTTGATTTCCCCCCCGGGCCGCTAATAATCCTGCTGATTTCCCTTGTTTATATGATTGGTATCGCGTATAAAAGATTGCTGAAATAATTATTCACAGCTTCTAATTTTTGAGCATTTCTCCTTGTATGCGCAATTCCCGCATTTCCCCTCACTCATGCTTTGCTTCAGCATTTTGTATGCAAAAACAGCAGAAAAAATTCCAGCCAAATAAAACAAAATTTCTTCAATCATTTTAACCAAATCCTAAAGCCATCCCTATTTGGTAAATTGCGCATGCCAAAATCCATGCAAGTGCCAGAGTATACCCAATTGCAAACAAAGCCCATTTCCAGCTTTTTGTTTCGTTTCTTATTGCTGCAATTGCCGCAATGCATGGCATATAAACAAGCGAGAATATCATAAACGCATAAGCGGAAAGAGGGGTAAACTTATTTGCAATAATCTCCCCCAGTGCTCCCTCCTCAGCCCCGTATAAAACCCCCATTGTGCTTACCACCACCTCTTTTGCCATTGCCCCAAAAAACAAAGATACTGCAGATTCCCAGTTTCCAAACCCGCACGGCTCAAATATTGGCGCAACAATTCCTCCAACCATTCCGATATAACTCTGCTTGGATGCATATTCCACCCCAAACGGCATGCTTGCCAAAAACCAGATAAGAATTGAAAGTGTGAGTATCACCCCTCCCGCCTTTTTTACAAACTGCATTCCTTTTTCAAAAGTCTGCCTAAGCACGCTTTCCCAGCATGGAATCCTGTAGGGGGGCAATTCAATCAATAAATGGGGCGGGTTTTTTTTCCTGAATATAACTCTGCTCAAAACATATGCCACAATTATTGCGAGCACAATTCCTGTCAAATATATTGAAAGAAGAACAAGCCCCTGATTTTGGGCAAAAAACACCCCGACAAACAATGTGTAAATAGGCAGCCTTGCAGAACATGACATCAGCGGATTTATCAATATTGCAATAAGCCTTTCCTTCTCATCTTCCAAAATTCTTGTTGCCATAATCGCGGGCACATTGCATCCAAACCCCAGCACCAGGGGTATAAATGCCTTCCCTTCCAGCCCGATTTTTTGCATCAAGCCATCCATAATCACTGCAATGCGTGCAAAATAGCCAGTATCCTCAAGCAGGAGCAAAAGGAAAAATAAAATCAGAATAGTTGGCAAAAACATCAATACTGCCCCAACGCCCCCAACTATCCCTTCTGAAAAAAGCGAGCCTGCCCATCCCCCAAGCCCTGCGCTCTCAAGAGCCTGGACTGCAAACCCGCCAAATTGGGCAAAAGAGGAATCTATAATATCCATAAAAGGCGCTGCAAGGGTAAATGTAAGCTGGAAAACAGCCCACATTACAAAAATAAATATTGGAATTGCAAGCCATTTGTTCATAACAATTCCATCAATTTTCCTGCTTCTTTCCCTAATTTTCAGCGGCTTTTTGATTGTTTTTTGTGCAACTTCGGCTATAAGCGCATACCTTTCTTTTGCACTTATCTCATGCTCTGCTTTTACTGCATCTTTTGCCGGCTTTTTTCTGGCTTTGCTTTTCATGCATTCATCCATCAGCTCTTTTATCCCGTCCCCGCATTTTGCAGAAATTTTCACCGCCCTTATGCCAAGAAGCCCGGAAATCTTTTTTTCATCTATTTCAATTCCCTTCCTCTTCGTCACATCGCTCATATTAAGCGCAAGCACAACATTCTGCTTTTTTTCCAAAAGCTGCATTGTAAGGTACAGATTTCTTTCAAGGTTTGTTGAATCTGCAATATGGATTATAACATCCGGCTTTTTTTCAGAAATATATTTGTTTGCAACAATCTCTTCCGGCGAGTTTGAGCTGAGGCTGTAAACTCCGGGCAGGTCAATTATCCTTACTTTTTTCTCCCCGCTTCTGTACACTCCTTCCTTTATTTCAACTGTTTTTCCGGGCCAGTTTCCGATTTTCTGAGCCCCGCCGGTAAGCCTGTTGAACAAAGTGGATTTCCCGACATTCGGGTTCCCTACAATGGCTATTTTTTTTACTTTCATCTATCCATCCCCTACTTTTGAAACTATTATTCTCTGCGCCTGCCCCCTTCCAATCGCGATTTTTGAGTCAAGCACCTTTATTATCACCGGGCCGTAATCTGCCCTCAAAACCCTTATTCTTGCCCCTTCATACACTCCCAAATCACAAAGCCTTTGCCTCATGTTTCTTCCGCCCTCTATCCTTTCCACTTTAAATTCCTGGTTTTTTTCTGCCTGCAAAAGAGATATCATATCCACACCTGCTTATTTTTTCTTATAATTTTCAATTGCTTTTTTCAGTGCATTTTGCGCCAAAATTGAGCAATGCACTTTTACAAGAGGCACTTCCCCCATTTTTTTAACAACATCTTTTCCGCTCACTTTCAATGCCTTTTCCAAACTCTTCCCCTTCACAATTTCGCACAAATAATCTGAGGAGGCAATTGCGGCAACGCATCCATAAGTTTTGAATTTAATGTCAGAAATTTTCCCCTTTTTCACCTTAATATAAATTCTCATTATATCTCCGCACTTAAAATTCCCAACTTCGCCTACAGCATCTGCATTTTTCATTTCCCCGGCAAATTTCGGCTTTGAAAACCTTTTCATTATTTTTTTTGAATACATGCCCAACACCAAATTCATTTTTTTCTCAGCAACCACCAATATTACTTTTCCCGCCTGCCATTTTCGCATTTATTTTTCCACAACCACCAATATATTATCTTCCCCGCCTCATTCTTTTCCACCAATACATCATCTTCCTTCGCTCATCTCCCCCGCAATATTTTCCTCGGCAACCGAATTTTTATTTTATTTTTTTGCTACCGGTGATATTTCCCGCAGCCTTTCCACAGCTTTTTTAGTTTCTTTTACAGCAAATTCAATTTCCTCTTTCGTATTCTCCCTGCTTAATGAAAATCTAATCGAACCGTGCGCCCTTTCATGATTATTTTTGCTTATTGCCATTATAACATGCGACGCATCCAAACTTTTGGATGCACATGCCGAGCCTGTTGATGCGCAAATTCCTTCCCCATCCAATTCCGCAACAATAGATTCCCCTTCCACTCCTTTAAATGAAATATTAATATTATTGCAAATTCTTTTTTCCCCCCTCGGCCCGTTCAATTTCGTCCCTTCAATTTCCAATAATTTTTCAATAAACCAATCCCTCAATTCCGCCATCTCCCGCACATATTTCTCATTCATCCCAATTTCAGCAGCTTTTGCAAACCCGCAAATGCCCGGCACATTTTCAGTGCCGCTTCTCATATTTTTTTCATGCCCCCCTCCATGCAAAAGAGGAATTATTTTCACCCCCTTTTTAACATAAAGCGCTCCCACTCCCTTCGGCCCATGAATTTTATGGGAATTTAATGTAATCAAATCAGCCATTGATGCATCTAATTTTGCTTTTGTAAATGACTGGCATCCATCCGTATGAAAATAAACATTTTTCCTTTTGCATATATCATAAATCCCGCTCAAGTTTTGTATCGTTCCTACCTCATTATTTGCATGTATAATTGAAACCAATATTGTATCTTCTCGAATTTTTTGCTCAAGCTCGTTTAAATTTACAAATCCTTCCCCATTCACATCCAGGTAATCAACACTAAACCCCTGCCCTTCCAGCCATTTGCATGCATTCAGCACGCAGTCGTGCTCAATTTTAGTCGTAATAATATGCTTTTTATCAGGGTTTGAGAATGCAATTCCTTTTATTGCCAAATTATTTGCCTCAGTCCCCCCGCTTGTAAATATTATTTCCCCCTCCCCTTCTTTTGCATTTATTGCCCCGGCTATCACTTTCCTCGCCTTCTCAATTTCCCCCCTGGCTTCCACCCCCTTGTGGTGTATTGAAGAGGCATTTCCATAATATTCTGTTTGGCATTTTTCCACAGCTTTTGCTGCCTCTTTGCATATTCTTGTGGTTGCAGCATTGTCTAAGTAAATTGTTTTCATTTCCAGCCCTCTCTTCAGCCTGCTATCTATTCCTGCTTTTTAGCACTATTTATAGTCTTGCCTAAATAATTTAGCCCCAACTAACTTTAAATATCCTTCCCCCCATACATTTTCATGGCAAGCAGGGCTGTTGAGGACTATTTGCGGGCAATCTCTTTTTTAATAAATGAAAAAGGCTATGCCCGCACAACCGATATTGCAAAGCAGCTGGGCGTAAAATCCCCGAGCGTGACAAACATGCTTTCCCGCCTTCAAAAGGAAGAATATATAATATACGAAAAATACGGGGGCACCCGCCTTACCCAGAAAGGAAAGGAGCTTGCAAAAAACATCGAGGCAAGGTGCATAACATTCAAAAAATTCCTGCAAAAAATATCTGTCCCCATGCGCTTTATCGAGCAGGACGCACATCTGCTCGAGCACGGCCTTCACCCCAAAACAATGCTTCAAATATCAAAATTTGTGGAATTTGTTGAAAAGTTCGGGGAGCGCCCCTGCTTTTTTGAGCATTTTCACACCTATTGCAAAACAGGCAGCATTCCGGGGTGCAATTTGCCCTTAAAAAAGAAGGTAAGCAGGGCTAAAAATAAATAAAAGCATTGGCTACAAGAATAGTAATGTGATATTTATGAAATTTATGTATTCATTTCTTTTGATATTTGCAATTTTATCTGTTTCCTTCCTTCTCTCGGGATGCACAGCCTCTTCCTGCACAACAGACAAAAATTGCAGGGATTGGCAAAAATGCGATGTTGACCAAAATATATGCGTATTGCAGGAAGGTGCATGCGATTCCGGCGCAGACTGCAATGATTCCTTAAAATTCTGCAACACTTCCCTCCATATGTGCCAATATAATTATGGAAAGTGCCGTGAAGACGGGGATTGCGAAGGCTGGCAATTGTGCGCAGTATTTGAAAACCAATGCAAGCCAAAAGCAGGCTATTGCGATTCAGACTCTTATTGTGATTTGCAGAAGGAGAGGTGCGACGAGCGCACCCATACATGCAGGCCGAAAAAAGGGCTGTGCAAAAATACATTTGACTGCGAAGCATACCAGACATGCGGCATATCCCAGGGAAGATGTGTCCCGCTTGGGGGAAGGTGCGATATTGAAACAGACTGCGAAGGCTATATGACATGCAATGCTTCAAATTATTGTGTTGCGAGGCAGGGATTTTGCGTAAATGACTTGGATTGCGAAGAATATCAGTATTGCGATTCAAATATAAAGAGGTGCCGCACTGCATCTGGCTATTGTGATGAAGAAGAAGATTGCACCCAATGGGAGCTTTGCAACCGCCAAACCCACAAATGCGAGCCGAAAAAGAATTTCTGCGGTGCTGCAGGGGATTGTGAAAGCTGGCAGGTGTGCGACATATCAAACAAAAGATGTTTGCCCCGCCCGGGAATGTGCTCAGATAATATTGATTGCGGCCCGTGGCAGGAATGCAACACAAAAACGCATGAATGCAAAACAAAAGCAGGCTATTGCCAAACATCAGCAGACTGCAAAATGGACCAAAGGTGCGACAACAACCCGGCATCAGACACTGCATACAGGTGTGTAAATATATTATGCAGAAGCAATGATGACTGCCCCGGCTCCTCGTGCGACCCAACAACACAAAGATGCCGAGGAGATAAATAATTTCTGATTAATAGCAAGATGGTGATATAATGTACAATTTTGAAGATGAATGGGGGCCTGAAAGAATTTTGGAAGTATATGATGCAAAAACAAAAACTCACGGAGTGGTTGTAATAGACAATACTGCCCTTGGTGTTGGAAAAGGCGGAATGAGAATGGTTCCTGACATTTCAACAGCAGAGGTGTTCTATCTTGCGCGCGCAATGACTTGGAAAAATGCTTTGGCAGATATTCCTTTTGGAGGGGCAAAAGCAGGATTAAAAGCAGACCCCCGCACTGTTAACAGGGAGGAAGCTATCCGTTCCTTTGCCCGCCTTCTTTCCCCTCTAATACCAAAACATTACATTTCCGGCCCTGACATGAATATTACTGAAAAAGAAATGGCATGGTTTTCAGATGAATTAAAAGATAAAAATGCATGCACAGGAAAACCCATAGAAATGGGGGGGCTTCCCCATGAATTAGGTTCCACAGGCTATGGAGTTGCATTGGCAACAAAAGTTGCATCAGAATTTTTGAAAAAAGATTTGAGCAACACTAGTGTTGCAATTGAGGGGTATGGAAATGTCGGCACATTTACCCACAAATTTTTAGAAGAAATGGGCGCAAAAATAATTGCAATCTCAGATTCCAAAGGCACAGCATATCTAAAAGAAGGGCTGAAATACGAGAAAGCGCTTGCAGTAAAAAAAGAGAAAAAAACAATTACAGCTTACGAAGGTGCGGAAATAAAATCCAATGTCGCACTGTTTGAATTGGATGTTGACATTCTAATACCTGGCGCGAGGCCAAATGTAATTACTGAGAAAAATGTAAATAATATAAAATCAAAATTGGTTGTAGAAGCAGGAAACATACCCACCACTCCTGAAATGGAATTATTGCTTGCAAAAAAAGGCATAATGGTAATACCGGATTTTGTTGCAAATGCGGGCGGGGTAATTTCCTCTTATGTTGAATTTAAGGGGGGAAATGAAAAAGAGATGTTTAAAGTAGTGGAAGAAAAAATACTTTCCAATACAAAAAAAGTGCTTGAAAATACAAAAGAATTGAATGTCCGTGCCTCCGCCCTTCAAATAGCTCAGGAAAGGGTAAGAAAAGCAATGAAATAAAAAATAATTTTTTCTTGCAAATCTCCGGCCGCGTGTATTAAAAAATGATAAAAAATACGGCCGGTGCAAAAATTGCGGGAAATCAGACCATTAAAAAGCAATAAAAAATGTTAGTGTATTCTCCTTAAAGGTGTTTTTTGATATGCCGGAAACAGTGTATGATTCAAAAGTGTATCAATTGGCGGTAATAGGCGCAGGCCCTGCCGGGCTTTCAGCAGCCTATAATGCGGCAAAAGAAGGGGTTGAAACAATAATTTTGGAAGAGCACAAAAAAGTGGGCGAGCCGGTGCATTGCGGGGAATGCCTTTCCAAAATAGCGGCCGAAAGAATAAAGCTTCAGCTTCCTCCTGATTCAATTGCGCAAAAAGTGAAAGGAATAAGGGTGGTTTTCCCTGACGGCACTGATGTAATTTTGCGGGAGGAGGGCTATGCGCTTCACAAGGAAATTTTTGAGCAGTATTTGGCAGTGCGCGCCCAGGGTGCCGGCGCAACCCTAAGAACCGGGGTGCGCATACTTGGCATGGCAAGAAAAGAGGGCATATGGTCTCTCAATTCCTCTGTATGCGCCATAAAGGCAAATGTTGTGATTGATGCATCAGGCTATGAAAGCGTTTCAAACAAGCTTACCAAAATAAACCAAAAGAAATTTGAAATAATAAACGGGGCGCAATATTTGATTGAAAATGTGCAAAACGACGGTTTTATTGAATTTTTCCTCTGGCCAAGGCTCGCCCCCCACGGCTATTTGTGGATAATTCCAAAAGGAGAAGGAAGGGCAAATGTGGGCATTGTAAGCAATGATCCTAAAACCATCCACAAAAATTTGAAAAAATTCTTAAAAGAAAAAGCTCTTGACAAAAGCAAAATAATCCGCCCCTTCGGCGGAGCCATACCTTCCTCCGGTCCCTTCCCCCGCACTCATGCTGACGGTATTTTGCTTGCAGGCGATGCTGCAGGGTTTACTTCCCCTATGTTCGAGGGAGGCACCCAGCTTGCCCTGAAAAGCGGGGAGCTGGCAGGGCAAACAATTGCAAACATTGTGAAAGATTCAAAAAAACCGAAGGAAAAAACTCCTGAAGAGAAAGGAAAAAAAGAAGTGGGAGATTTATTTTTGGAAAACTCATTAAAGCCTTATGAAGCCGCATGGAAAAAAGAATTTCCCCCCTATCCAAAGCTTTTGAAGGCAAACGAGCATTTCTACCAATACAATGAGCAGGAATTAAACCAGATAGCAAAAATACTTCCAGAAGACCTTACTTCTGTCGGAATAGGCGGCAAATTGAAAATAGGGGTGCGCCTCATAACCCAGGCCCCGAAACTGGCTACAAAAAATTTCTCCTCTGCAATGAAAGCATTTTCCTATTCAACAGGGAAAAATTACGGCTGGTAAATTATTTTTTCTTTTCTTGTGCTTTCGGGGGGCCGTATGCCAATGCAAGCGCAAGGCAGCTTGCAAGCATGCATTCAATTGCAAGCGCAAATGCCAAAAATGCAATCTGAAGCAGCCCTATCCCATCCAAAATCTGCCTTTTGCTGGTTTCAAGCGAAATTGACATTTCCTGCAAATCCATGCTTGCCGCAGAAAAGGATTGAAACCCCTCCTGTGCATCGCTTCCCATTCCCTCCACTTCATCTGCTGACTGGTAAAAATATCCTGCAGACTGGCGCATATCTTCTACTGCCTCATCCAAACCCGCTATTCCTATCCCCCCAATCTGCAACCCCGCAATTGCTGAAAACGAATTTGCGCTAGAATTTACCCCTTTTCCAAATGTGCGCAAAGAGCTTCCCAGCTTCTGGGTTGCACTGTTCGCATCCTCACTCATTTCAGAAAAGTTTGCAAGTGCAAGGGAAGCATCCCCCATCGCGGCTTTTGCATTGTCAATAGGGGCAACTACTGAATTTGCAACAGCGCCAAGTGCAAAATATGAAGCCACTCCGCCCAGCAGCCCTATAATCATGCCAATAATGCAAAATACAACCACTGCCCCCCAAAGCCCGTATTTTGCCGCATGTGAAAAAGAAAGCTTGTTGGGCGTGCTGTCACTATACTGTTTTTCAAAAAAAGCCAAATTATCTCCCCCTCTTTTTTCCCCCTTTAATTTTCCTTATCAATTCCCTGCTGTCCCATCCTTTCAGCTCCCACTTCCTTTTTTCAATTCTTTTTCTTGCAAAAAATATTGTAACCACTGCAATAATGGCAATTGCAAAAAACATCCCCGCAAGCACCATCACAATGCCTCCGAATTCATAATTCCCTTCCCTCACATCCCCTGCATATATCAGCGCCTTTTCAACATGCGCCGACGCCCTCTCCGGGTTTTCGTAAATTATTTCTTCAGCCATTTCAAGCTCTTCGGCAGCCCTGCTTTTTCCAACAAACAGCCCCTGACTTGCATTAACAATTTCCCATGCATCATGGATTTCCTTTCTCACGCTTTCAATTTTTTCTTCTTTTTCATCCAGCTTTTTTTCAATTTCATTTAATTGTGCTTCCGCGCTGTTAAGGCTGTTATTTGCCTCATCCAGCACACCTGCGTTTACAAGCGCATTTGCGCTGCTGATAAGGGTTTCCACAGGCTTAAGATTAACATCTTCTGAAACAACATTTGCTTTTCCTTCCATTTCATCAAGCTTTATGGTCAATTCTGCGGCCCGGCTTTCTATTAAAATTTTCTGGGTTTCCCTTACATCCCTCTCTTCATCAACCTTCTCCGCCTCTTTTTCCTTCCCCTCTTCATACTCCTCTTCCATTTCCTTGGTGCTTTTTTCAACAGAAATAACAATATCTGCGCATTCGTTAAATAGTTCCTCTTCAAGTTTTGCCTCCCCCTCGCTTAAATATGCTGACATTTGCTCGATTTTTTTCTGCCCTTCCAAATCCAGGGTTTTTGCCCCATAATAATTTAATGCGGTTTTTGCATCATCAATTCTTTTTGCAAGCTCTGTATTGAGCGATTCTTTTTCCTCCGCTTTTCTTTCCTCTATTTCATCAAGCGCCTCTTTCATGCTGTTTCTTGCCATTGCATGCTCTTCCCCCATCAAATATCCATACGCTTCGTCAATTTTCTCCTCCCCATCAAATTTTTCATGAGCCGCTCCCAGACTGTCCAGCACATCAATTACTCCCCTCTTATATTCCTGCACCGTCACATTTGCAAGCTTTATTTCATATTCCAAATTCTGCTTGCTGGCGCTCCAGTTTATTGAATATTGCACAACCCTCCAGTTGTTTTTGTCAATAATATAAAGCATGTTTCCGTGCAGCCTCAAAACACCCGGGCTTTCAAATTCATACTCTCCCTTTCCGCTGCTTCCAAAGCTTTCAATCATATTTCCTGAATTGTCAAACACCACTATTCTGTCATTTTCTGAATCTGAAACATAAATTCTTGAGCCGTCAGACACCACTCCTTTTGGCAGTGACAGCACCGCCCCTCCTTTTCCTGTGCCCATTGATTCAATATATTCAAAATTCCTGTCAAACACTTCCACCCTGTTATTTCCAGCATCTGCAATATATATTCTGTCTTCGGTAAAATACATATCTGCAGGAGAATTCAGCCTCCCCGAGCCCATCCCTTTTCCAAAACGGTCCTCCCCATAATTCCTGGTTTCCATATCATATTCCAACAATTTGCTTTCCTCCCTGTCAAGCACCCACAAAGTGTTTCCTTCAACCCAAATTGCAGCAGGCTCTGGAAGCAGTGCTTTTTGGAGTTTTATACCAACAATTCCCTCTCTATCAGTGTGAAAAAGCACTTCCTGCCTGCCCCTGTCTGCAATATAAACAATGTCTTCAGTATAATTCCTGTCTTCAGTATAAACCGTGTCTTCAGTAAGAAATATTCCTGTGGGGGATGTTAAAGAGGAAAATATTCCTGAATCCGCTATTTTTTTCACAACATGGTCGCTTGAATTTATTACATACACTGCCTGCCTTGAAGAGTCAGACACATATATCAAGCCCTCATAATCTATAGCCAGCCCTTCCAGATTTGTAAGAGTAACATTCACATACCCAAAACCTTCCGACGCGTTGTATGATGCCACATATGTAAATGTATTGTTTTGTGCAGAAAATATTGAGGCAAAAAGCAACAATACAGCAAACGCTACAGTTTTTTTGTATTCCATAACTTACCCCACTTCTTAATTTCAACTCC
>JBDRNY010000086.1:0-5036 GCA_043810635.1 Microcaldota archaeon
GGCTTTCACTGTGTGCCCCACAGCATAGTGATTCGAAATCACACTGTTGATAATATTTCTTGCAGCATTGACATCTCTGTCTGCACTCATCCCACAGGCAGAGCAGTTGTATATCCTTTTATGCAATGGCATTTCCTGCAAGTTTCCGCAGTTGCTGCATTTTTTGCTAGTATTCTTTGGGTTTATAGCAAATACTCTGCAACCAGCGCTCTCAGCCTTGTAGCAAAGCATTGCTATAAATGATGCCCAAGAGGCATCCATAATGCTTCTGGCAAGATAATGGTTTCTTACCATATTTTGTATGCTTAATTTTTCAATTGCAATAATTGAATATGAATTTGCAAATAGATGGGAAAGTTTGTGCAGAAAGTCGTTTCTGCTATTTTCTATTTTCTCATGGAATACTGCAACCTTTATCCTTGCTTTCTTTCTGTTGCTGCCTTTCTTCTTTTTTCTTGAGAGAGATTGCTGCAATAGCTTAAGTTTTGGCAGGGCTTTATTCAAAAATTTTGGATTTTGGAATTTTATGCTGTTTGAAAGGGTTGCAAAATTTGTTATTCCTGCATCCAACCCAACTTTGGGGTTGTTGTTTGATTTGAATTGAGTTTTGGGAATATTGCATGTAATTGTAATATGCCATTTGTTTGAGGGGGAAGTTTTGACTGTTAATGTTTTGAGTTTTCCTTTTGGGGATCTGTGCAGGGAAATGAGCATGCTGCCTACTTTTGAGAGAAAGATGCGCTTGTCTGAGGTAAATGAGAATCCTGATTGGGGGTAGGTAAGGCTTATTACCTGCTGTTTGTATCTTGGGAAGCCCGCCTTTACTTTCTTCCCTTTCTTCCTCTCTTTCACTCTTCTGAAGAAATTGGAATATGCTTTGCTTACCCTGTCTGATATGTTTTGCAATACTTGGGAGTGGAGAATATTGTATTCTGAGTTGGTTTGTTTTAGGGTAAGAAGAAGCTTGTTCATATTATATTTTGAAAGGGATTTTTTGTCTTTTCTGTATTTTTCTTTTGCTTTTCCAAGCAGGTAGTTATATGCTTTTTTGCATAAGCTCATTTGGGCACTGAGGTTGTTTTGCTGCTTTCTTGTGGGGTAGATTCTGTATCTGTAGCTACGCATGAAAAAAATACTGAATGACTTTATATATGGCTTTTGGGGGGGTAACTTTCCACTGGTTGGGATAATTTGGCTCGCTTTCATCCAGCCTGTAAACATGCTGGTTTTCTAGCTCGCAATTTTATAAATATATTGATGATGGAAGGAAGTTAAATATGCTGGGGGGGTTATTTTCCAGTGGATTTGTCAAAAACTGCCGGCAAAATCCGGGGGGTTATTTTAGTTTTTGACGTCTGACATTTTCCGCCGGCCAGATTATTGTTTGCAAACCGGTGGAAAATGGCTAGTTTTTAACATATTTCTGGCAAATCGGTAGGAAATGTCAAATGAAACAATTGCAAATAAGAAGAGATATTGCCCGGTTAAAAGAAATACTAAGAGGGAGGCTATTGGAGTGAAGAGGCGCTCGGAGGAAAGGAATTTTACAAATTTGCCGAGGGAGAGGGATAATTCGTCAAATATGCCTGAAACAAGGAAAATAGAGAAAAGCCAGATGTTGAAATAAGAGAGGGGGAGGAAAAGGATAAATATAGTAAATACAATGAGCCCGAGGATATGGAAATAGGTGTTTATTTTTCCTGTGAGAATGGATGCTATTGCAAGCGCGAGGAAGAGGGAGGAAAGGGGTGTGGATATTGCAAGAATGCCGAGAGCTGCGCCATAAAATATGGATGTAAGGGCTGGAATTACAAGGGGAAGGTTTAGCTTTTTATCTGAAGCATCATCAGATATTTTTGTGCAAAAGCCGGAAAAGGCACTGAGCAGGATTTCAAATAGCATATGCTAATTAGAAAAAGAAATATTGAAAAGAGGGGAGGTTAGGAGCGGAGGGCTCGAAGAAGGGCTACCCTGATAGTTTTGGTGTTGATTGCCATGGATTTAAGGCGCTTGGAAATTTTTCCTATTCCAAGCATTTCAAGCCATGGGGAGAAATGCCTTCCTTTTGCATGATAGAGCACTGACTCTAGAGGGGCGGTTTTAACCAATTTAATAAGCTCTTCCAAATTTTTTGCCCTGCCCACAACTGTGCCATTCGGCATTGCGAATACAAACTCTTTCCCAATAGGAGCGCTTGACATCTTGGATCACCCACAACTATACAAGGAAGAAGAAGGGAAATGTTTTAAACTTATTCTTTTATTTTTTTGGAAGATTTTTCAATTTCATTTGCAGCAGATGCAAGCATTTCTGCCAAATCTTCTGAAGAATAGTGGGCGGATTTTGTTTTTGAAAGCAATACTCCGGCATAGCCATTTAGAAATGCGGCTGCGCATGCGGCACGGTAGGGGGAATTTCCTGAAGAGAGGAGGGCTGAAGCAAGGCCTGCAAGCACATCCCCTGTGCCTCCTTTTGTCATGCCAACATGGTGTATGTTGTTTGCTTTGAAATAAGAGGGGGAGGAAATGTAGTCTATAGGCCCTTTGAGGAGAATGGTGCATCTATATTTTTTTGTTATTTTTTTAGCATTTGCAGGAGTGGGGGGAAGGGAAAAAAGAGATTGAAATTCTGCATGATGGGGGGTGAGAAGCACGTTTTTATGAATAAGGGAAAGGTTTAGGAGGAAAAGGGCTGAAGCATCTATTAGAAGGGGTTTTTTTGTTTCAACAAGCTTTGAAAGAAGTTGCTTGTTTTGCTCGTTTTTTTCCCATCCCGGGCCTGCGAGATATGCGTCAATTTTTGTAAAAAATTGGGAAATTGTGCGGGGGTTGAGAAGGATGATGTTCGGGGTTGCGCCTTTTAATTTTTCAACTAATGGATGGTTTTCATTGTTAGTGTATACATAAACCAAATCGCAAAATCTCACTGCTGCTTTTATTGCCAATATAAGGGCTCCGTGGTAGAGGGGGGAGCCTGCAAATATGAGAAGGCGGCCGTTCTGCCCTTTATGGCTTTTTGGGTGCGGCTTTTTTATTGCAAGCCAATCTTTCTCAGAACAAAAGCTTGTTTTTGGCATTAAAGTCACTTTTCATATACTTTTTCAGCATTTTCCATTGAAATTATAAAAACAGAATTTTTATTATGCAAAATATGGGCAACAATCCTCCATTCCCCGAATGCAAGAAGATAATCCTCTCTTCCGGCAACCCTTGCAAAAAAAGAGGAGGGGTTTTCTGCTGTTTGGGAAAGCTTTTGCACTATCTGGCCTGCAGTAAAATTATCCTCTTCTTTTAGGCGGGAGCATGCATTATTTGAAAGAAAAACAGAATAAGCCATTACCCTATCCCCAAATCTTTTATCGTATCATCGAGGGTGCGGGTGCGCCCTTTTTTTACGTCAGACATTCCTTTTATTATAGAAGTGCGGAAAGAATGCTTGTATTTGCCTTCCCCGTCCCCGTCAGGCACCAAATCCAGCAAAGAATTGATTATTTCGTCATAAGTCTGGCGGGAGTATTTTCTTAATTTTGACAGCTTTACCCTCGTTTCTTTGCTTATTTGGATTGTTGTATACCCCATGTATAACGACCTATATAGCAGTTATACAAAAAAGAAAATATATTAAACTAAGGGTTATTTGTTGTAAATGAATAAATATTGTAATAAGCAGTGTATTCTAACTATACCGGGTAATTATAAAATAGTAAAATTAGTATAATTGGTAAAATTAGTATAATGGTTATTTATAATAAAGAAATGTGTTGAGAAAAGTATTTTAAAGGTGGAATAGTGTATATAAACGGGGTAATATGCTTAAAGAAATAAGAAAACCAGGTGCGTCTGGCAGTGGATTTTACAATAAACTAAAACGCATAGTTAGATTTGGAAGAAATAAAGATATGATTGAAAAGGTAAAAATAGATAATGCAGAAAAACAGTTGACAGTGGCGAAGAGGATAAAGAAAACTGTAGGAACCAGAAAAGAGAAACTCAAGAATATAACTAATGCAACAATCATTGGAACTGCTTTTTCTGGTGGAGATATGGTTTCTCAACTTCTAAAGAATCCCGACGTAGACACACTAACTTTGGTTATTAGAGGCATTTCTTTTGCTGTTTTAGGTACATTAGGTACCCTCATTTATAACAGTATAATGAAAGTAATGGGGAAAAAACCGGCAAAAATCCTAAATTGTTAAATATTTGTTTAATTCTTCTATTTCGTCGAGGGCAGCGCCAATATAATCATTTGTATTTTTGTTTTTATATGCATATGCAATAGAAGAAGAAGCATTTATTCTTGCAAATGGAAGAAGAGAGGGATAGGCATTAAGCACTTCTCTTACTTCTTTAGCAGAACCTCCTTGAGAGCCCACTCCAGGCACCAATATTGAGATATTTTTATTAGAATACTTTATTTCTTCCAATATTTGCTTTAAATCAGAGATATTTGTTGCCCCTGCAACCACCCCCATGCCGTTTTTGTGCCATGCAAGGCATTTTGAGAGGATTGAGAGGTATAAGGGACGGTTTGTGTGTGCGAGCGGTAATGTAAGAAAATCCATTGCCCCGGCATTAGAAGTGCGGCAAAGGAGGTAAATTCCTTTTCCTTTGTCAAGATAGGGAAAATAGGGCTCTATGCTGTCATAGCCCATTAAAGGGGAAAGAGTGATAGCATCAGCACCCCAAAATTCAAACCCTTCTTTTGCATAAGCAGCAGCGGTTTTTCCAATATCCCCCCTCTTTGCATCCAATATAATGGGATATTTTTTCTTGTATTTGTCTATTAATTTCTTAAGAGCCTGCAATCCGTCAAACCCATATTGTGCAAAAAATGCATAATTTGGCTTTAATGCAGAAAAAGAAGGGGGTTTTGCAGCATCAATAATTGAAGAATAGAATTTGATGATTTTCTGCTTTTTGCTTCCTTTTATGGAGGAAGGGAAATTTTCAATCACGGGGTCTATGCCAAAGCAGAGAATGGATTTGTTTTTTTCTGCCCCTTGCTTTAATTTCTCGAGAAATGAAGCCATGCAT
>JBDRNY010000087.1:0-18986 GCA_043810635.1 Microcaldota archaeon
ATGGCAAAAGAATTTTGATTATCCCCTTTGGCAGCAAATTCTATTTCATTTGCCAATGCGTCTGCAAGGGTTTTTTTGTCTGCAGAAATAATCACTTTCAAACAATAGGGCTAATTACCTGTAATTATTTTGATAATTTCATTCACGTCGGAGAATATGAAATCAGCTAAAGAAAGATTTTCATCCTTGTTATGTTCTGCCCTACGAGCAAGTATTAAGTCGATGTTTGCTGATTTTGCAGCAATCACACCATTTTGAGAGTCCTCCACGACTATAGTATCCCTTGGATTCGCGTTTAGTTTGGAACATGCTAGAAGAAAGATTTCTGGGTCTGGTTTTGACTTTTTTACATCTGTTGCAAATACTGCTGTCTTGAAATATTTTTGAAGAGAATGTTGTTTGATTGGTATCATGGCTAGCTCCTCTGTAGAACTTGTTGCGATGGCCATAGTATAGTTTTTTGATAGCTTTTCCAATACTTCAAGTATATTATCTACTAATGGAGCCCCCACATAATTTTTCGCAAGTAGTTTTTTGTGTGTGATTAACATATCATCTATAGGGAGAGATTTTTTGTAATGTTGAGCAAGTCTTGTAAAACACTCTCTTGTTGATAAACCAAAATATTTTTTTGCAATTTCTTCAGTTAACTCTAACCCATATTTCTCAAGAGTTTGAATCTCAATTTGTATGTGAATAGGTTCAGAGTCTACTAACACTCCATCAAGATCCCAAATGATAGCTTTTTTCATATAACGACCCAGATATTTAGACAATAAAAACAAATAAAGAAGAATATGAAATTATCTTGCTGAGCGTGCCATTCTTTCAGTTTCGTCTTTCTTTTTAATGGCAAAAGAATTTTGATTATCCCCTTTGGCAGCAAATTCTATTTCATTTGCCAATGCGTCTGCAAGGGTTTTTTTGTTTCTAAACCCCCCCATAATTGCGGCAAGGGTAATATTTCGCAATGCCATATCCAATCTTCGTGAAGCAGAAACATCAACAGCTACCTGGTAAGAAACCCCTCCGAAAGATACGCGGGTAAAGTCTTCTCGTGGCGCTGAATTTTGTATTGCATCAATAAGCAATTGCACAGGGTTTTGCTTTGTGCGCTCTGCAACTATTTCAAATGCTCTTTCAACAATTTTCATTGCCTTTGATTTTTTTCCCTGCAATGAGCCATGGGTGCGTATAACTTTTCCGGATGCTTTTCTTCCCGTGCCTCCCCTCATCAATTTGTTTACAAGCCGCTCCACAACATTTACCTTGCTTTTTTGAAACTGCTTTTTTGCCTGCCTTCCGTGGGAGTGGGGCACTATTACAGGATCTAGGCTTATGTATGCAATTAGCGAAGGGTCTGTTACTTGCACAGAATCCAATTCATATTTTCCAAATAATTTGTCTGCCATAAATATTCAACCTTTAATTCATCATCGTTTGGGCTTTTCTTTCTTCTTTTTTACCAATTGCTGCAAATCAACATCATTTACTTTTATCACTTTATACCTTACTCCGGGTATGGAACCCATCTGCCCTCTTTGCGAGCCGCCAAGCCCTTCCACCATAACCTCGTCATGCTCGTCAATATAATTGATTGCACCATCTCTTGGGCAGTGGCATGTTACCAATTTTCCGTTTTTAATCAACTGAATTTTTACGCATTTAATCAATCCGGAGTGGGGCTGCTTTTGCTCAAGCTGTTTTTTCTCAATTACAATGCCTTTTGCCTGCGATGCCCCTTCAAGCGGGTCGTATTTCTCTTTTAATTTGAGCTTTTTCCTTTTCCAGGTTTTTTTGAGCCAGCGCTGCCGCTTCCTCCTGCGCTTCAAATCCCTTCCTGCAAATTCTCCTTTTCCCATTTAATTTCACCAAATATTAGCATGCCAATTATTTTTTACAATCATATTCACAACTCAATAAAAACCCACTCTTTGACTCATAACAAATGCACTCGCATGCACTTGAGCTATTGCAACATCTGCCAATTTTCTATATTCTTTAGCCAATTCTTTGTCATTGGTATATTTTTCGATAATTTCTGCAGCGTCAGTATAGTAGCTTTTTGCGGCTCCAAAAGAGCCTTTGTCAAGTTTCGACCCGGCAGCTTGTGCATAGTCTCCTGCCAGAGCTCTTGCAACTTTTTCTATTTCTTTTTTCTTTTCTTCTGGCTGAGCCTCGACTTCTTGCAATGCATCAAGTATGAATCTATATCTGCTGGAAGAATCCGCCTTCGAAAATGCATCCACAAAATGCTGATTTGGATATTGCTTTCCATAAACTTCATTAATTCTCTTTTTTATTTGCACAGACAAATTTGGAATTGTTTTTTGCTTTACAACAGTTTTTCCCATATTTACCACCTAATTTCACCAATGTATTCTAATCATTTCGGATTGTTCAGGCGCAAATTGCATTTGAATTTGCGCATCAAAAGCTCGCGGTGGAGCTTTATTCTTTCCCCTCCCCGGCCTATTGCCGCTCCGCGGTCTTTTTCATCTACTGTAACATAGACTGTTTTGCTATTATTCTTCTCATGGATGTTTATATTTGTTATGGCAATGGGCGCAAATACTGATTTCAGGAAATCTTCCATTTCAGGCTTGTCTTCAAACACAAGCACCTGCCTGGAAAACGCCTGCCTTACCCGTGTAATGTGCGCACCCTTCGGCCCTATTGCCTTGCCCATATCTCCCTTTGGCACAAGAAATACTACTGATTTTTCACCTATATAAATATCTGTTGCGCTTGCACCAGTAAGCTTTTCAAAAATTGAAAGAGCCTTTAAGTCGTCATTTGTTAATTCTACCATAAATATGATTCACCACTGCATAGGTTTTTCTTTTTCCGCTGAAGCGCTTTTTCTTTTTCTGAAAAAGAAAAAGGGCTCATTGAAAGAGCCTTTAAGTCATCGTTAGTAAGTTCTACCATAAATATAATTCACCATAAAACAAATGCATTTATTTTTTCTTTTTTACAATCTCCAGTATAGGAGAGTCACCCGCTTTAGACACCCATAAAGCTGAAATAGGAAAAGGCTTTCCGCACAATGAACCCAAATCCAGGGAAGTGCCGCCATAAATATAGAGGGGAAGGTTCGAAAGCGAGCAGTATTTTTGCAAATCTGCCATTTCATCTGCCGGGGTGTTTGTTACTGCAATAATCAATTTGCCCTGCCCGAGCAATGAATGCTTTATTGCGCCTTTTATTCCAAATTCTGTTTTGCCTGTATCCACGCACATGCGGATTGCTTTTGAAATATCTCCTGCTGCTGATTTTTTTGCTGCTTTTTTTCTTGCCATGTGTATTACCTCCAGCATTTTTCAATGCCTTCCCTAATACGTTACAATTTCATTTTCAATTTAACCAAGCCAGTCCCTATAGGAACAGTCTGCCCGACTATAATATTCTCAGTAACTCCTATTAACTTGTCTTCATCAGCTTTTACTGCCGCATTTACCAAATGCTTTATTGTTTCTTCAAATGCGGCGCGTGCAAGCACGCCCGCTTTTTGCCCTGACAAGCCGTGCCTGCCAATGGAAGTTATTTTGCCGTTCATTGTCATTGCATCTGCCAAAAGCATGAGATGCCTTACATCAACATCCAATCTTTGGGAGCTGAGCACATGCATAAATTCTTTTACAAGCGCGTTTCGCGCTGCTTCAACGCCAAGCACTCTTTCAAATTCTTTTACATCATTTGTATAAGTGCGCGCAAAATCCACTCCGTCCAGCTTGCAAATGCCCACAAGGTTGGAGCCTGATGTGCGTATATAATATTCGCCTTTTTCTTTCATCACAATTGAGCGCCTTATCTTGTCAACCCCTTTCAATTGCTGGCTTTTCAC
This sequence comes from Microcaldota archaeon, assembly GCA_043810635.1. Taxonomy (GTDB): domain Archaea; phylum Micrarchaeota; class Micrarchaeia; order Anstonellales; family Anstonellaceae; genus 1-14-0-10-45-29. Next base: position 3,848 of record JBDRNY010000087.1, read on the forward strand.
CTTGTTGGTAAGCCTTCGCAGGGCGCGCAAGGAATTTACTTTTGGCTTTATACTAATTGTATATTCCCTGCTTTCCACATGCCCCTGCCCTATAAATTCTTTTACTTTTTTTCTCAAATCATCAAGAGAGATGCTTTGGATTTTTAATTCATCTTCATCAATTGAAATTATAATTTTCTTGCTTGCAAAATCCTCTTTTACATATGCAATCTGCTCAAGGGTGACTGCATCAAGGGTGATTGCAATTTTATTTGCTTTTTTCTCGTCTTTTGAAGCGGCGCCTGAAAGAAAAACATCCATAAAAGGCTTTTTTGGCTCTTTTCTTGCATCCACTAATTCAATAAGCCGCGGAAGGCCGGTAGGCACCTGCTCTGCAACTCCTGCATAATGAAATGTCCTCATAGTCATCTGGGTGCCGGGCTCGCCTATGGATTGGGCTGCAACAATTCCGACAGCCTCTCCTACGGCAATTTTTTCTTTTATGCTTGTTTTGTCAGCCATAAATATCACGCTTCTTTTTCATACTCTTTTCCTTTTGCACTCATGGGGTCTATTTTGTCTCCCCCGTAAATAAACTGCACCAAAGACATTGCACTGTCCCGCACAGTATAATCAGGCATTACAACCATATCCTGCAATGCATTAATCAGCCTCCTTTGCATATATCCGGAGCGGGCTGTTCGGATGGCAGTGTTTACCAAAGATTCCCTGCCTCCCATTGAATGCTGGAAAAATTCTGTTGCAAGCAATCCTTTCCTGAAAGAGCTGGCTACAAAGCCTTTTGCCATTGCGCCCCTGTCTCCTCTTTCATAATGGGGCAATACCCTTCCCCGGTATCCTCTGTTCGGCCTCTTGTTTCGAATAGCCTGCTGGCCAACCATTGAAGCCATTTGGATTGCATTAAGCAAAGAGCCGCGCGCGCCGATAGATGCCATAATTATTGAAGTGTTGTCATAGCCCATATTTCTTTCAACAATCCCTCCGGAAGTGTCTCGCGCTTTTGAAGTAAGCTCCATTATCCTGTCTTCCAAAGTTTCTTTCAAACTTCTGCCCGGCATTCTTTCAAGTGTTTTGTTTTTGTATTGGGTTATTACTGATTCCACTTCCCTTTTCATCCCGTCCTGCAATTTGTCTATCTGGGCTGATGCATCATCAGGAAGAGAGTAGTTTGCCAATGAAACTGAAAATCCGTATGAAGTGATTGCATGAAGCTCCATTTTCCCTGTGCGGTCAAGAAATTCTTTTGTTGCCTCATCCCCTTCCAAATACGCAATCCTTTGCAACACCTCGTCAAGGGAGCGGTTGTCAAGGGCTCCTGAAAGCACAATTCCTTCTTTTATTATTATAGTGTTGTCAGGGTGGTCGCTTCCGTCTTTTAATTTTCTTCTGAATTTGCTTCTAAGGGTGCAGGTAAGCTTTTTTGGCAAAAGCATTGAGAAGAGAATTTTGCCGGACCATCTTTCCCTTCTGTCAGGGGGCGGCAGTTTTGTTACTCCCGCGCTTGCAAGAATTTCACATGCTTCTGTTTTGTTGAAGTCTGTTTCCCTTCTTGTCAAAAAGAATGCGCCGGTTACATAATCTTCCTGCGGCTTTATGATTGCCCTTCCGTGGCGCGGGGAAATTATTTGCCCGTGCACTTTCATGAGCATTTCAGCTTCCACTTTTGCCTCTTCTGACTGTATTACATGTAGATTCATCTCATCCCCGTCAAAGTCTGCGTTGTAGGGGGGGCATACTATTGGATTTAACCTAAGGGTTTTGCCTGGCAATACTTTTACTGAATGGCACATTATGCTTATTCTGTGCAAAGAGGGCTGCCGGTTGAATAATACGGTGTCTCCGTCAATCAATTGCCTTTCAACAACCGAGCCTACTGCCAAAGCTGCCAATATTTCTGCGCGTGTTGTTTCGCTTATCCTAACCCTCCTTCCGTCGGGGCGCACAACATATTCGGCGCGCGGGTATTTATCAGATTCAATGAATTTTTTGCAATATTCCAGATTCCAGGAAGTTACTCGCAACGGCACTGTCATTTCCCGCGCAATTTCAAAAGGCACTCCCACTTCATCAATTGAAATTAACGGGTCTGGGGAAATTACGGTTCGCGCTGAGAAATTAACACGCTTTCCTGAGAGGTTGTACCTAAACCTTCCTTCTTTTCCTTTCAATCTTGCAGCAAGTGTTTTTAGGGGCCTGCCGGAACGATGGCGGGCGGGCGGAATGTTTGATGTTTCATTATTGAAAAAAGTTGTAACATGGTATTGGAGCAGCTCCCATAAGTCTTCTATAATTAATTGGGGCGCGCCTGCATTAATATTTGCCTCCAACCTCTGGTTGATTCTCATTATATCAACCAATTTGTGTGTCAAGTCATCTTCAGACCTGTCTCCGGTTTCCAAAGTAATTGAAGGGCGCACTGAAACAGGGGGAACTAGGAGGCATGTTAATACCATCCATTCAGGGCGGGAATATTCAGGGTCTAAGCCGAGCTTTTTAATGTCTTCATCAGACACCCCTGCAAGCCATTCCCTTATTTCTGTTGCAAGCATAATTTCCTTGTTTTTGTAAAATGTGGTGGGCTTGAGAAGCTTTATGTCAGGCAATTTTTCGCCTGTATGGGGGCAATGGGTGGGCCTTTTTAATTTTATTTTTAATCCACTTTCTTCCCCTTCAAGAGATTTTTTTATTTTATCAAGCTGCTCATCAGTCCAGAGGATTCTTTTTGAAAAAGGGGAAGTGTTTTGCAAAACATAAAGCATTACTTTTGAAAATTCGGGGTGGATTACAGGGCGCACCAATTCAATATGCCCGAAATGCCCTGGGGAGGTGCCTGCTTTTCCTCCGCTTGTTTTGTCTTTTAATCCGGGGTCGATAACACCCATCCTTGGATCCACTAATCCGCCGTCTATTGGGTAAGAATCATCATTGTAAGTGTCTGGCACAGTTATTTTTACAACTGACATTTTCCTTACCATCTCCGGAGAGAAGAGGGAGAATTTTATTCTGTCAATCATTTTTGTTACAATCATATCAATTACCCCTTAGTTGGAACATAACTCCTTCCTGTTTTTCATAAGCGTACTTACATCATCCAGCTTTTGAGTTATATTCTTCATAGTGAATGTGCAGTATACAAGAACTTCTTTGCATTTGTTCTTTTCTGAAAATTCTTTTCCCTTGTTGGCAATTTCCAGTGCCTGATTTAGTTTATCGAGGGCGCCGCCATAATCTTTGTTTTCTATGCAGGAATTGGCGCCTGCATTGGAACTAATTGCCTGATTAAAAAATACCCATGCCTTCCCACAAGTCTTTTTGTTGCGGGCTTTTTTGGCATCTTTGATAGCACCAGTAACGCTAAATCCGGTTTGAGTTCTTGTAAATATCATGCCTTATCCCTCAATAACAATCTTGGGAATATTCCCATAGACTTAATTTCATCCAATAATAGTTTGAATGCGTGCGACATTTCAACATAATGAAGCTGGCGGCTGTTTTCATCCAATGGAGAAACCAGCTTGTTGCGTATATAATCTTTGTATCCAATAGCCCCGGTTTTTTCACATACTAATTGATAGCTTCTGTCAGATTCTTCCAATAATCTTTCACGTATAAGCATGGATGCTCCATAGCCGATAAGACAATCCCGTTCCATTTCACCAAAGCGCAACCCTCCTTCTCTTGCCCTTCCTTCAGTTGGCTGGCGGGTAAGCAATTGCACAGGCCCGCGCGCGCGAACATGCATTTTGTTTGATACTAAGTGGTGCAATTTTTGGTAATAAATTACTCCTACAAATATTTTTGCTTTTATTGCCCTTCCGGTTTTTCCGTCATAAAGGGTTTCTTCGCCATATTCATTAAAGCCCAAATCTTTCAATTCTTTTCTAAACTTTTCTTCAGTGTCTCCTGCAAATGCTGTAGAATCTGCAAATTCGCCGCTATGGCATGCAGCTTTTCCGCCAAGCATTTCAAGCAAATGCCCTGCAGTCATACGTGAGGGAATTGCGTGGGGGTTGATTATCAAATCAGGCACAACCCCTTCAGAATTAAATGGCATATCCACTTGCGGAAGGCAAAGCCCGATAACCCCTTTCTGCCCGTGGCGGGAGGCAAATTTGTCGCCCTGCTCAGGCACTTTTACTGAGCGCACTTTTACTTTCACCAACCTGTTTCCTGCCAATGAGTCGGTGATAAGCACTGAATCAACTGCTCCTTCATCTCCTGCTTTTATTGAAAGAGAGTTGTCTCTTTTCTTTTCTTCAACCATTCCAAAAACAGAAATTTCCTCTAAAAAGCGAGGGGGGGAGGTTTTTCCAACAAGCACGTCTTTTGGATCTAATTTTACCTCGGGAATTACAATTCCGTCATCTGAAAGATAGCGGTATGCTTTTTCATCCCTATATCCCTGCGCTGTTATGGGCGGAATTTCAAATTTATCCTTTTGCCCGCCCGGATATCTCCTTTCTTCTGTTTCATGGGTTTTGTAAAATACGCTTCTTCCAAGCCCTCTGTCAATTGCAGAGCGGTTCATTACAACCGCATCGCTTGTATTATAGCCCATCATTGATGCAACCGCAACAACAAAATTCTGACCTGCAGAATGCTCTGAAAATCCGAGTATTTTGTATGGGCGGGTTTGCACAAGGGGCTGCTGGGAGTAATACATAATATGTCCGCGCGAATCATTTCTTTGGTTGAAATTAAGCAAATAAGTGCCAAGAGACTGCTTTGCCATTGAGCAAGCCATGGTAATTCTCGGTGAAGAATTGTGCTCGGGGTAGGGAAGGATGGATACAGTTACTCCTGTAATTGTAACAGGATCTATTTCCAGATGGGTGTGCTTCCCGGTTATTTCTTTTGGCACAAGTGCAATAAGCGTGCTTTCTTCCTCTTCTGCATCCAAATATTCAATTACTCCCAAAGAAACAAGCTTGCCCCAGCTCATTTGCCCGTTTTTCAATTGCTCAATTAATTCTTCGGTTAATTTGCTTTTTCCGTTTTCCACTGTAATATAAGGGCGCCTTGCCCTGCCTGAATCAGAATTAATTATTACTTCATCAGTTCGTCTATTGCAATAAAAATTAACTCCTGCAGGAATTGTTCCTGCTCTCCTTTCCTCTTTTAATTTTGCAACCAATTCCGGACCTTTTTCAACTTCGCCAACAAGCCTTCCATTAAGCAAAACTATTGTTTTCTGCCCCGGAGATTTTGGGACACGCTTTCTTCTTTTCTTTTTTCTTGCCATAAACATAACCTATACATTATTAGTTATTTCCCGCTCGCTTCATTTCATTTATTTTTTCCATCCAATTTTCCAATTATTTCCCGCTCGCTTCATTTTCCTTTTTTGCCGTATTTCCCCCATAATTATTTTATACTCTGCTTCATTCCCAATCTAAAAAGTATTTGCTCTATTTCATCTTCTTTTTCCCCTGTGGATATTTCGCAAAATAATGCCATGTTTTTTACCAGTGCGCATGAAGGGCCCTCGGGGGATTCGTTGGGGCATAGTTTTCCCCAATGGGTGCCGTGCAAATCCCGTGCCTTGAAATGCGGGTGTTTTCTTGAAAGGGGTGAAATAATCCTTCGCAAATGAGACATTGAGGAAAGGAAAGAAGTTCTGTCAAGCAATTGAGATACTCCTGTCTGCCCTGCAATCCAATTTCCAGTTGCCATAGAATAGCGGATTCTGTCAGAAAGCGCATCAGGCCGCACCAATGTTTGCACAGCCAGCCTTCTTCCTCTTGCATCAGCCCGGCCAGCCTGATAAGAAACATCTTTTACTAAAAATTGGAATGCATACCTGAAAAGCTCTTCCATCAAATCTCCTGCTAATTTTATTCTTTTGTTTGCATAATGGTCTTTATCATCTGCAGGAATTCTTCCTTGCGCAACCAAAATCGCCCTTTGCGCCATTTTGCACATAAACTTTGCTTTTGCAAACCTGTCAGCAGCTTCAGTGCCTATGTGGGGAAGCAAATAAGTGTCAAGCAAAACTTCTGCCCTTTTCTTTCGGTACTCCTCGGTTTGCCCCGGAGCCGCTTTTTTTCCTACAAAATCCAAAGCTTCGTCAATATTTTTTGTTGTATCATTTTCCATATTAAGAAGAATATCATTTCTTATCTGGACATCAACCAGAAATTCTGACATAATTTCGCTGTTTTTTTCAATTCCCAATGCACGCAATACTGAAATAAAGCCCAAATCTCTTGGTGAAGCCGGAAAAATGCAGTGCATCAACCCCTCGGTGGTGCGCTCCACAGCGCTTCTTGCACGAAATCCGTGGCGTGTGGAAAAAACTTTTGAAGTGACTATTTTTTTGTCTTTTTCAAAAGTGGTCATAACCCTGTTCGGAGCCAAATCTTCTATGGATACAAGCACTCTTTCGCTTCCGTTTATAATAAAATATCCGCCCGGATCGTCGGGGTCTTCCCCTGCGCCAGCCAATTCATCTTCTGCCATATTATCAAGGTGGCATAATTTGCTTTTTACCATCACCGGAATTTCCCCTATAAACACTTCAGAAAACATTTTCTTTTCAACGCCGTTATACACAGGAATTATTTCCAAAAATATGGGCGCTGCATAAGTAAGGTTTCTTGAGCGGGCTTCTGAAGGAATCACAACCCTTTGGGAGCCGTCTGCTTCAACAACTTTTGGCTTGTCCAATCTTACCCTTCCCAAATGCAATTCAAACCCTTCAATAGAAGGCTTGATAATTCCTATTCTGTCAATAATTTGCTGCATTTTTAATTCAACAAACTTGTTGTAAGAATCAAGGTGCTGCTTTACCAATGAATTTTCCTTGAAATACGCTCCCAAAAGCTCTTTGCTCATCAACATACACCGTTCCTTTCCTTCTACAAACACTTCATTTTCTTGCCAACAGTTTCGCCAAGCAAACACCTGGCATCCTGCCACACACTTATTTCATTTTCTTGCCAGCAGTTTCGCTTCTTCGGCCGGATTCATGGCTTATGCTAACCTTTCACAACTATTCTGTAATAATCATAATTCCCTGTAAAATCCTTTCTTTTTATATGGATTAAAACACCCGGCTCTGCCCCCATCCCTATAAGCGCCGGGTCTGAAGCATTGATTTTTGGAAAGCATGCCGCTTTAGATTTAAATTTTGCTATTACTTTTGCCTTCTCCTCCGCACTGAGAAGAATATGCTCTGGCACAAGCTGATGCTCTAATTTTTCTTTCATTTTTTTAGAGGTTCTTTTAGTCAAAATAACACCAAATGGCACCTAAGGTAGGGATTATGCGTGCGTAATATTAGTATTACAAATGTTTATAAAGATATATAATAAATTATGAGAGAGAAAAAGAGACATATTTATATACCGGAAAACACAGCCAATGAAACTTGATTTCTCAGATTATTTCCCGTTTTCGTTCCAATTTTTTGCAATATGGGTTACTCCTTCTGCAATGTTTGCAAGGTGGGCGTTTATTCTTTCAGTAAATATCAGTATATCACTGTAAACAAGGCCCGCGTCATTCCTGCATTTTCCGCTTTCAAGGCGCTTCAAATGCCTGTGGCGGAATTCTGAAATCGCTTTTTTTATTTCAATTTCCAATTTCAACACTTTTTGCGCGGAATTCAAATCCTCGTTTTCAACAGTTTTTTTTGCATGCAATAAGGCGTCGTTGGTAATGTCAAATAATTTGTTAAGCTCTTCTTTTGCAGAAGAGGAGAATTTTATGTCATGCTCATAAAGCCTTTCGGCAAGCTTGCATATTCCTTCGCAATAATCCCCAATCCTTTCAACATCATTTACATTGTGCAATATGGTTGGAATTGATTTGGAATTTTTCTCAGATAATTCTTTTTTTGTTATTTCAACCAAATATTGGGTGATGTTGTGCTGCATCGTGTCAACAGACTGCTCGTCAATATCAACTTCTTTGCTTAGTTTGTGGCTGAAGGAAAAGAGGCATTTTCTTGCCTTTGAAAGCATTCCTTTGCACACCCCAACCATAACTGCCTGCTCTCTTGAAACTGCCCGTATTGCAAGAGTGGGGGTGTTTAGCAAATTTTTGTCAAGATGGACAGTGTCTTTTCTTTCATAATCCTTGCCGGGTATTAATTTTTCCAGCAATTTTGCATACAAGGGAATAATGGGGAGAAATATCAGGGCATTTACCACATTGAATATTGTGTGGGTGTTTGCAATTTGGACTGAAATATCCCCGGATGTAAGGGGAATGTAGGCAAGGTAAATAGGCACAAGGGGGATGGCTATTGCTGTGCCTATAATATTGAATAATGTGTGGCCGAGCGCAAGGCGCTTGGAAGAGATGGTTCCGCCTATGCTTGCAATAATTGCAGTAACGCAGGTGCCTATATTATCCCCTAATACAAAATAAATTGCGGCAGGCAGGCCTATCAAACCTGCTGCTGCAAGCGCAATAACAATACCTATGGTGGTGCTGCTGCTTTGCAATATTATTGTAACTATCAAGCCTGCTAAAATTGCCAAAAGAGGGTTTTCAGAAAAAAGCAAAAACAGCTCGCTTGTTGCAGGGTCGTCTTTAAGGGGCTTTACAGCAGAACTCATGGTTGCAAGCCCCAGAAAAAGAATTCCAAACCCTAAAATTGCAAGCCCTTTTCTTTTGTGCTTGTTTTTTTGCATAAAAAAGAATATCAGAGCGCCGATGAATATGAAGAGGGGGGCAATGCTGGTAAGCTTTAATGCAATTAATTGGGCTGTAATTGTGGTGCCGATGTTTGCGCCTATAATTACCGGCAATGCTTTTACCAGTGTGATAATTCCTATATTAAGAAATCCGATTAAAATAACAGAAGTGGCGGATGAGCTTTGTATAATTGAAGTAACAAATGTTCCGACTAGCAAGGATTTTATCCTGTTGGATGTTACTGATTCAAGCATTTTTTTCAAAAATCCCAAGGAGAGCTTTTTCAATGAATCTGTAAGAAGAAACATGCCGTATATGAATAGGCCTAGCCCGCCCAAAACTTGCAGTAATATGGCTAAATCCATACAAAGTGGATTGTAAGAGTTGATTATTATAAACATATTGCAGGCATACTTCTTTTTCTTTTCTTTCCCAGGGGTTTCTTTTCTTTTTTAAAAGAAAAGAAAGGCCTTACCACTGGAAAGTTACCCCTTCCAAACTTCTTTATAAGCAGCCAGCTTAGCTTCTTTTGCAAGGTGATTGAATGTATATAGATATAGCAAATATGACATTGGAAGAGGTGGGCAAAATAACAAGCATGCTATCTTCGGCAAGGGTGGATGCATATTTAACAAAAGTGGGGGAAAATGCCTATCTTTATACTGTGGCAAAAGAAGAGCATAAAGGGGTAATTGAGCCCATGTTAAGCGAAATTTAGACACAAAAAACCAATAGTTTTTTAGTATTTTTTGCCTCCCACTGAAACTCCCAGGTGCGGAAGCCTCAGGTTTTTCTGAGGAGGAGCACCTGGGCAAAAGATTGAGGCTTCCCCTAAAGACAAAAAAAGCCCAGGCCTTTAGGCCTGGGAGTTTCACATATTCCCCTTTGCCTAAAAAGCAAGGAAAAACGGGAAAACAGGTTTCTTTTCGCCAAACAAACCACGAAACTTGTTTTTCCAACCTATCCCAAATTGGAAGGAGGATATACTCAGTTTTTAAATCCCTTATTGTGTTATTAGTTTGCGAGTGTGGGCATAATGATTAAATTCAAATCAACTGCCGAGATTAAAATACCTAAAAAATTGATTGACCAAGTGATAGGCCAGGATAAGTCAGTGAAAATAATAAAAAAAGCAGCAAAGCAGAGAAGGCATGTATTGATGATTGGCTCGCCTGGCACAGGAAAATCCATGCTGGCGCAAGCTATGGCAGAATTAATGCCTGTCACCAGTTTGCAGGATGTATTGATATATCCAAATCAAAATGAGGAAAATAAGCCGATGGTAAGAGTGGTGCACACCTATCCCACGCAAGAAGAATTGAAAAAAAATCCGGATTTGGCAAATGCGCATATGCAAATGCAGGCGGCAAAAATAAGATTTGAGCAAATGCAGGAAATGATGGGGGGAGGAAAACAGGCAAAGAAAAAAGATGATGGAAGGCTTGGTGCGGGAAGGATGATAATGCAAAGTGCAAAAAGCAGGAGCATGCTTCCGGCAACAAAAGGCCCTTCTGCAGGCATTTTGTTTTTGCTGGGTTTCATGATTATACTGGTAATTTTGTATATAACCGGCTCTTTAAATGATGAAAATAAATGGTTTGTATTGGCTGTATTGGCAGCATTTGGAATATTGTTTCTTTTGTGGAAGTTTACAAATACTATTGGCAGAAGGATGGGCATTACAGAATATAATGAGCCGAAATTGATTGTGGATAATACGGGAAAGCATAATGCGCCTTTTATAGATGCAACCGGGAATAAGGCAGGGGCATTGCTTGGAGACGTGAAACATGATCCCTTGCAATCAGGGGGATTGGGCACGCCTGCGCATCTTCGGGTTGAATCCGGGGCAATCCACTGTGCAAACAAAGGAGTGCTGTTTATTGATGAAATTTCTTCCCTTAAAATGAGGTGGCAGCAGGAATTGCTTACTGCAATGCAGGAGAAAAAGTATCCTATAACAGGCCAGTCTGAAATGAGCTCGGGGGCTATTGTAAAAACCGAAGCTGTACCTTGTGATTTTGTGCTTGTTGCTTCAGGAAATTTGGTGGATATGAAAGGAATGCACCCTGCAATGAGAAGCAGGATAAGAGGGGCGGGGTATGAAGTGTATGTGGAAGACATCATGGAAGACAGTGAGGAAAATGAAAATAGATTAGTGCAATTTATTGCGCAAGAAGTTGTGAAAGACGGGAAGATTCCGCATTTTGACAAGGAAGGGGTGGAAGAAATAATTTCAGAAGCAAGAAGGAAATCCGGGAGAAAAAAGAAATTTACACTTAATTTGCGGGAGCTGGGGGGATTGGTGCGCGCTGCAGGGGATATTGCAAAAGAGGAAAATGCATCTATTGTTACTTCAGAACATGTAAGAAGGGCAAGAAAGCTTTCAATGACAATGGAGCAGCAAATGAGCAGCAAATATATTGAAGTGAAAAAAGAGTATGAAGTGTTTGGAATAAGCGGGCATGCAATAGGAAAAGTAAATGGATTGGCAGTATTGGGAGATGGTTCCTCAGGGCTGGTTATGCCTATTGTGGCGGAAGTTACCCCTGCTGCAAGCAAAAATGAAGGGAAATTGATTGCAACAGGAAAATTGGGCTCGATTGCAAAAGAAGCTGTGGAAAATGTTTCTGCAATTATTAAGAAGCATCTTGGGAAAAATGTCGCATCATATGATGTGCATGTGCAATTTTTGCAAACTTATGAAGGCGTGGAAGGAGATTCGGCATCTATTTCAATTGCTTTGGCTGTGCTTTCTGCCATGGAAGAAATACCTGTAAGGCAGGATATTGCAATGACAGGCTCGCTTACTGTAAGGGGAAAAGTGTTGCCTATAGGAGGGGCAACGTCAAAAGCTGAAGCTGCATTGGAAGCAGGAATGAAGGAAATAATTGTTCCGAAAAAAAATGCAGAAGATATTTATTTGCCTCCAAAATTGCGCGGGAAGATAAAAATTCATGCTGTTGACAATATTGTGGAAGTATTGAAAATTGCCTTGAAAGAAGGGAAAGGGAAAACGAGGATAATTAAGAAAATTGAGAAAATGATAAAGTGAATAAAGTTATTTAGAAAAATCCTCATCCTCTTTATTATCCCACAATTCCTTCATTTTTTTCTGCTGGATTTTATGCAAAAATTCATCATACTGGTTCTTTCCCTTCATTTTCATTATAACAACACTCAAAAACAGATTATATAAACATTCTGAAGCCTGTTTTCCGCTGGCAAAGTGATTTTTTTCTGGAGTAATAATCACTTAATGTGAAACAATTATTTTGTCCCCGACGCTTTCCACAGAATCAAGCGCAACCATGAATTTCTGGCCTAATGGGGATTTTACTGCCAAACTTCCTGCTTTTGCATCAACACCAAGCACTTTGCCAAGGTAATTTCCTGCTGTGCCAAGCACTTCTTTTCCTGCCAATTTGAGGCGCAAAACAGCCCTTCTCCTAATATCCTGCAATATGGAAACTGAAGCAATGCCCATAACTACTGAAAGAATGAGTATCATAACCAAATCACTGAAATATACATATGGCTGAAAATCATTTACAATCCAGTTGGCGCCTGAAATAAATACAAGCCAGAAGAGGACTGTAAACACCCCGTAGAGGCCGTATTTGACTACCTCTATTTTCTTTTTCTCTGCCAGGGAGTCAACCACTTTTCCTGCTATCATCATAAGTATTGCCCATGGAAAAAGAAGCAAAACACTTCTTACTGATTTTGCTATTGTTTTTGCAGGGCTGGCAAGCTCGGCAGAAGATTCCAAAAATGAATGATAGCCTGACCAAAAGGAAATTGCAATAAGCAAAATTGCAGGCACATAAACAACAACCGAGATTTTTTCAACACTGAATTTAAAGGAAGAAAGCGCCTTGAAAAACCGCTCCTCAATTCCAAAAGCTTTGAGTATTAGGTAAACGGATATTAATGCTGCAGGAACTTCCAATCCCCAGTTGAGGATGCGGGAAAGCACAAATAAAATTCCGATAATTGCAGGCACCCCGAATATAAGGCGGGCATAATAAGGCTCTTTCAGTTTTTCTAAAATTACAAAATAGGTTTTTTCAAGCTCTTGCGCCTGCTTCATTACAAGCACTTCAACAGAGTCTATTTTCAGCCTGGATTGGATGATAGGCATAATTGTTTCATCTGCTTTTCCGTCAGACACAAAAATGCAGGATTCGCACGGAAATTCTGCCAATATCCGGTCTAATTGCTGAGATATTGCCTCATCTGCGGAATAGCCCAATTCATGGGAGCCTGTGAGGGTGGCAATTTGCACATTGTGCTCTTTTGAAAGCTTGTCAAATATGGATATTGCCTTCAATATTGCGTTTGTATCCACTTCTGCAGGGTCTGTAAGCCCTAATTTTATTGCGGCATTGAGGTTGGCCTCCCTGCCTATAATCGGGCCGGAAACACCTGCCTTGTCATAGAGGTCATTGTCCCTGTCAACGCAGAGCACAAGCTTTGGCTTTTTGAACATATTAATCCAAAATTAGAATGACAATAGGTATTTAAATAGTGGTTGCCCACCTTTTATTACATAATATGCACAGACGATTTCTTGCAAATTTAAGGTGGAGTAATGGACAAAAAATCAAAATTAGTTGCGCCCGGGCAGAAAATAGGCACTGAAGAGGAGTATGTTGCCGGGGCAGGGACATATACTGAAGGAAGCAGCATATATGCCGCTGTTTTCGGGGAGCTTATTGAAAAAGAGAGAACATTAAATGTGTTTGGAAAGGCAAGCATTGCAACCCCTGCAATAGGCAGCAGGATTATCGGAAGGATTCAGAATATTGTGGACCCTATTGCAATAGTAAACGTGTATGAAATAGAGGATGGAGAACATCAGAGGTATCCGGTTACTGGGGAGAATTTTGTGCTAAAAACCCCGAATATAAAGAGGGGGTATGTGAAGCAGATAAAAGATGAGTATAGAATAGGGGATATTATAAGGGCAAAAATAATAGATATTAAAAACGGGGAGTGCCACCTTTCCACAGAAGAAGATGACTGCGGATGCATCAAAGCATTTGCATCGCAGGGAAAAGGAAGGTATCCGCTTGTAAAAACAGCCACAGGACTGGTATGCAAAGAGAATGATGAAAAAGAAAACAGGAAAATTGCTTCGGATTATATTACTTTGAAATAAAAGGTGTGGATATGGAATTAAAACTAAAAAAACTGGAAAAAAATTATCTTGAAATAGAGCTTATAAATGAAGATGTTGCGCTTGCAGATTCGTTGAGGGAAATTTTGCTTGAATACAAAGATGTGGAATTTGCGGCCGCAAAAATGGAGCATCCGCAAATAGGAAATCCTGTAATAATTCTAAGGACTAAGGGGAAGGATGCGCTTGAATTGCTTGAAGATGCTGTTGGAAAGCTGAAGAAAAATGCTGATGAATTTAAGGCAGCCCTGAAAAGCGCCAAAAAGCCCAAGTAAGGCAATAATTTAGGTGGATATTCTTGGGATTGAAAGAATGGGCGGAAGGGAAGAAGAAAAGCGAGCAGAAATTATATTCCTCAACTGATTTTAGGAAAGAAAAAAAATCAACTGTTGAGCCGAGGATACCTTATTTGACAGATGCTATAGGAATTCCGTATTTTGGAGGGGTGAAAACATATTACCTGCTTCTTTTGCTCTTCTTTATTTTGTTTATTTTTACAAAAAACGCAATTATAGGCATTTTGGGAGGATTAAATATTTTGTTTATTATAATCTGGGAATTTTATGCTGGCTCAAAAACAGGCGGGATGAAAAATGAAATAAAAGATACTGTTATTGCAATTTTAATCGGCTTGATTGTGTGGTTCGGCTCGGGGTGGATTTTGGATACTCCTACCCCTATAAATGCAATAGTATCTTGTTCTATGCTTCCTGCATATGAAAGGGGAGATATGGTTATTTTGCAGGGAGGGCATGTAAATACAAAATATATGCAATATGACGGCTTGATAAATGACATTGTTTCAACTGCTACAATAAAATATGGAAATATTACGAAAAAAGTGCAAGGTTCGCTTTATTCTTATTGTGCACAAAATAAAGATGATATTTGCGATGAGTTTAAGGAAAATCCTGCGCAATTTTCAGAAACTCACGGGCCATTGGAATTAAAATACGGAGTATGCACCAAATTTTATCCTGAAGAGAATAAAAAAATATCTATTGCGTGCGTAAAAGAAACATATTTTAACGGGGAGAAAATTGAATTTGATGAAAAATATGAATTGGTTGTGCAGCAGCCGAAAAAAACAGATTTGTATTCCTTAACGGGGGATATTGTGCACAGGGTGAGGTTTGCTGTAAATGCATCGGACGGAATAATTTATTTCACAAAAGGGGATAATAATGCAATTTATGATTTCCAATTATATTCAAAGCAATATAAAATGGGAAATTCGCCTGTAGAAGAAGAGCAGGTGAAGGGAAGGGTTATTTTGAGAATTCCTCTTTTAGGAAATTTCAAATTATTTATTGC
>JBDRNY010000088.1:0-24374 GCA_043810635.1 Microcaldota archaeon
GCAAGATTGGGAAGTGGCTCTGCCTCAAGAAGCGTATTTGGAGGATTTGTTAGGTGGAAGAAAGGGAAAAGAAAGGATGGGAATGACAGTTATTCTGTGCAAATTGCGAAAAAGAAGCATTGGAATGAAATTGTAGATGTAATTGTAATTGTTGATGCAAGAAAAAAGAGAATAAGCTCAAAAGAGGGGATGGAAAGGACTGCAAGGAGTTCTAAATTGATGAAAAAAAGGCTGAGAGAAGTGAAGAAAAGAATTTCCGGGATTGTGCGGGCTATTAGGAAAAAAGATTTTGAAAAATTTGCAAAAATAACTATGGAAGATTCGGATTCAATGCATGAAGCGGCTGCAGGGGCGCACCCGCCTGTAATTTATATGAATAAAATTTCACATAAAATTGCAAATGAAGTGAAAAAATTAAATGAAAAGAAAATAATTGCAGGCTATACTTTTGATGCAGGGCCTAATGCACACATCATAACTTTGCGAAGGCATGCGCCGAAAGTAAGGAAAATGCTTGGGAAAATTAAAGGAGTGAAAAAAATAATTATTTCAGGAATTGGAAATGGAATTAGAAATTGATTTCCCCTTCATCTGCATCCACTTCTATAATTTGCCCGTCTTTTAATATTTCAAAGGGGTTTTTTTCCAATTTGTCAAGCATTGGAATTTTTGAAATGATTGCGCCCACCGCAATTATGGGCTCTGATTCCAAATTTATTATTGCTGCGGGAGCTTTTTTGTTTTTCTTTAATTGAAGCAAAACATATGAGCCGACTGTGGAGCCTTTTCCGTGCGGGAATACCAATATTTTGTTTGCAATGCATTTTCCTTCCAAAGAATGGCCCTCTTCTCCTACAATGCCTGTATCTGCATCTACCCCGCCCAAAAATGAGATTGCATCTTTTGACATCAATACTTCGCCCTTTGCTTTTCCCGGAGCTATTATTCTTCCTTTAATTTTTTGCATTGAATCAAGATATAATACTGAAATAAAGATTATAATTCAATATGTTAAGAAATTATGGAAAAAATGGAATAGATGGAGGTTTTGGATCATTGGGATTAGTTTTACGATTATCCACTGATTTAATCTTACATTCGGTGGAGTTATCTGTTTTAGATGGTTTTTTGATTAACCCAAATGTGATAAGTAAAAATAGCAAACCAAATCCAATGAAACTAATTATGCCAAGAGCCAAAAGAGTGGAATCTGAAAAGTATATAATCAACAGCATAGGTATGAAACTCAGAACCAAATTAGTTGATAAATTTTTAATAAAATCTGGTTTTCCCATAAGAAGATTTGCAAATACAAGAAACCAAGACAATAATAGTGAGATCGCCGCTATAAAAACAGATAGAATACCAAGTATAACAAATAAGTGAAATGCTTCAACCTCTGCAAAACCAGATATAAAACCTAAAACTACAAAAACTGGAATAGCAAGTACCGATAGAACATAAATAACTCTTGAAATGTAAAGTGCAGAATATTTTTTTCCATTATAATAGATCGACAGATCCATAGAAAAAAAAGGTAAATGAAGTTAATATATATATAGGTGAGGATGGCTTTGCGCCACTTATATCATCCTCGAAAAAGCGTGCATTTTACGTCGTTGCAAAAATAAGCGTTAATCAACATGTAGATGTTCTGAACCGTTATCCTGGCAAGGCACTCTGAGCGCCTTGCCTTTGGCAGCCTGTTGAGCAGTGACCTTGCAAACCTTCTTTTGTAGGATGAGAAATAACTCTCACTATTCTCTCTTCTGTAGAAAATCTCAAGCCAACCTTGGGGATCCTTTAGTATCCCCTCAAGCATCTTTCTCCATGCAGGCGCCCCGTCCTGATTCGTTTTCACTCCTATTTTGGGATAAACATTAGGCACTCCATCCAAATCAGCAACAGCCTGGGCATTTTTTCTTGAAAGAAATCCTGCATCTGCCTCAACATCTTCAATGAAGAACCTTTCCGCTGTTTCATTGAGCAGAGGCTCAAACAGCGGATTGTCATTTGCAGTTCCATGAACAAAAAGTGCAGAAGTGGCAATCTGGTAGTTGTTGCTTATCATTACAGCCACTCTGTCATAACCTGCGTGCTTCTCATGCTTGCCCCTGTCATTCTCATAATTTTGCTTTATTGACAGGGGCTGGTCTGTTGAATCAGCGCTAAATGATTTTTCCAGTTCCATAATAGGCTCACTGGTGGCAAATAAAACTTTTTTCAGGATTTTTCTTACATCTCTTCTGAGATAAGCCCTTGAAATTGTTCTTGCGGAAGGCACAACATTTATGTGAAGTTTTTCCCTGAAAATATCTGCAACCACTTCCATCACTCTTTCAGATTTCTGGAAATATTGCTGAAGCAGAACTATTTTTGCAAGATCAGAGGCAAGTATTCTCCCCTTTTTTCTGCCTTCTTTTGGGCATGCTTCCTCAACTGCATTTCTGACAAAAGGCAGAAGGAGCTTGATTTCATTTATCTTGGCAAGGTTGTAGGCATGCCAGTCAAGTGGCCCCCCATCCTTGAATTTATACTCAAAGCTGCCTTTTTTCAAATCCTTCAGGAGCCTATTGAGAATCCTCTGTTGCTTCTTCATTTACTGTCGCCTGACAGAATATGCACCGAAAAATTCACAACACTTTCGGTTTACGACGGAGAATAAGACTAATTTATGACGTTAAATCAGTTTGGCGCAAAGCCAGTGAGGATAATACTATTTTAATAGAATAATATCATCAATATCCCCGAACACAACTTTTTGCTTTCCAAGGGATTGCAAATATTTGGCGGCTTTTCCTGAATTGCAGCCAGTGCATGAAAAGCCCATATCTGTCAATGGGGAGACAACCATGCAGGTGTCTGCCACAACTATTCCCCCCGCATCTTCAATTATTTTAACATAGCCCAATTCTGCTGCTTTTTGCTTTGTTTTTCTTGCTGCGCATACCCATAATTCGCATTTTAATTTTTTTCCTTTTAGCAAATTTGCAACTTTTTTTATTTCATCAATTGATGCGTGCGGGCAGCCCATTGTAATTAATTGGGGTGGTTCTTTTGAATTTAGGATTTCCCTCTCATTTTTGATATCATCATCTGTAATTGTTATTTCCTCTGCATTTTCGCTTAATTTGAATTCAGGGGTAATATTTTTCACATAATAAAGAGGCACTGCGCCTGAAGCTGCCATGGATGCACCCAAAATTTTCAGCTCATCTTCTGAAATTTTTTCAATTCCTGTAAATGCCAGAAAATGCTTTTTTGCTTTTTTACCTACAAATGAACCGAGCGCTCCGAAATCTGCAAATGTTTTTGGGTTTGCTTCTACTTTTACTGCAAAATCACTTATTCTGTTTTCATCTAAATGCAAGCCGTAATTTGGAGTGAAGCCGCATATTGCGGCAGCTAAAGCAGACGGGCCACCTTCCCTGTTGGTGCGGGCGCCTAAAACTGAATTTGCAAATGCAACAGCAGAACTTTCGGCCCATGCAATATGCTCGCCTAACTTGGGGCGGATGCCAACCAAATAAGGGGTGCAGGTGCATGACATTGAAATGCCCATGGATTTGAATGCATCCAATATTTCAATTTGCTTTTTTGCAAATTGCTCGGGCACTTTCATTTTTCGCCATTGCTCCCTGTCCATTCCCGCGGGGTTGAGAAATGTTGGAACGCGCACCTTGGCATTTTTGGAAGCATAATCCTGCAGATATTCCAATCCCGCATCCCCAATTGTTTTATAGGAAACTCCGGCAACCTGCACAGAAGTGACTGGAATCATATTTTTTGCGCCATATATTTTTCCTAATGCAACAAGAATTTGCATTGCCTGGGCAGAAGCTTCGCCCATTTCGTTGTCAAGCATTTTTTGCTGCTCTTTTGTTAATTGCATTTTTGCACCTAGACTATTACTAATAGTCTATCTTCCTTTTATTTTTTCCTCTATTTTTTCAAAAAATTCCCCAGCGGTTTTTACAGCATGTTTTGCCTCATATTCTGAAATAACCCCTGCTTTATCATACATAACCTGATGCCTCTTTCTTCTCATTCTGTCAAAAATCTCTATTTTTTCGCCTAATTTTGCCCCAAGCTTTGCATCTACATAATCAACAACTGCCTTGTGGTAGCTTTCCCCGACTGCCACATGCCCACCTGAAAACATAAGGGCCCTTGCAGACTGGAGCATTGCATTATAGGCAATTGAAAACACCCAGTCATTGTCTTGGGCAAGCATCTTCTTTGCAACTGCAATATCCCGCTTTGCGGCTAAGAGGCATTCTGACGCCTGCTTTGCATCAGGCTCCACTTTCTTAATCCGCCCATCTTTTAGCAAATCGCTTAAGTTCATTTTCCTCTCCTATAAGCATTATCTTTTTGCTCTTTAAAACATCTTGGATAAACCCCTTTTTTAGGCTTTTGAGAAATTCCACTTCAGGATAAATTGCATAGTTGATTTCCCTGCCACAAGTTTTTTCCAATTTCTTAAATTCCTTTAATATGGATTCTGGACTGATTTTGCCAATCAGCATAACATCAATATCGCTTGAAGGCCTCTCATCTCCTTTTGCAAAAGAGCCGTAGATAAAGGCAAATTTGAGATTGTGACTTTTGCCTAAAGCGCCCCTTATCGCATCCCCCAGCCCGGAAGTTTTTGCAATTATTGCTTTTAGCTCTGAATAAATAGGGCAATGGGCGTTTGTCTGGCAA
This sequence comes from Microcaldota archaeon, assembly GCA_043810635.1. Lineage (GTDB taxonomy): Archaea > Micrarchaeota > Micrarchaeia > Anstonellales > Anstonellaceae > 1-14-0-10-45-29. Next base: position 4,708 of record JBDRNY010000088.1, read on the forward strand.
TAGAGCATATTGCCCGCCCTTCTGCTTGTGAGTATATTTGCTTTTTCAAGCTTTGAGAGCTCGGCAGAAACAGCATTTGTTGGCTCGCCTACTTTGCGGCAAATTTCCCTTAAATAAAAGCTCTTTTTCGGGTTCATGAAAAGCAGGGAGAGAATTTTTCTTTTTGTTTTTGATGTGAATAAAGCATTTAGCATGTATAATTTATTTACTCAAATGTTTAAAAAAGTTATCCATTACATCCGGATGGAGGAATTACAAATACTTTTTTACATCCAGCTTTTTCCATCCGGCTTTTGTAAAATCTTTTCCATGGGCAATTAATGGCTTTGTTGCATCAACACCGACTTTTGTGGTTTTGTGGGTATTGGGGTCGGCAGAAGGGTCTAGAGAGGAGCCTTTTTCATTTGCTTTTATTATGACATCTTTGCCAGCTTGCGCACGTGTTGCAATTGCCCATTCAACTTCATCTGGATTGTAAATGTCAATATCATTATTCACTATTACGCAGTGTTTGAGGGATTTGTGGCCAATAAATGAAGCTTCTATTGCCTTTTTGCCCTCATCTATTTAAATATTGATGAATATCAATATGTTTGTGAAAAAAGAGCTGATTATATTCAAGAATTTGTCCGATGAAACACGGCTTGGCATTGTGGAATTTCTGCTTGAGGGTGAAAAATGCGTCTGCGAGATTTTTCCAAAAGTCAAAAGGACACAGTCCACTGTTTCGATACACCTCTCAATACTTGAAGAAGCGGGAATAGTTTCCTCAAGAAGGGAGGGGAAGAAAGTGAAATACAGGATAAAAGATGAACGGGTTTGCAGGATTCTTAGGGCTGCCGGAAACAAAAAAGCCAGGAGGATGGAGATTGGCAGTTGCAGGAAAAAATATGATGGGTTGGTGAAATGAGGGATTTTGGCGTATTAATTGCATTTTTTGCCATAGTGGCAATTGCTTTATTTTCATTTGGATGCGTATCGGAAGGCGCGGCAGGTGATGGGCAGGGAATGATACAGAAATTAAATGGGGAAAATGCAGGTGTTCTTTATTCTCCGGCTTTAGAAGTGCAGGATGAAGAAAATACTGTGGCTGAAATTGGGGGGAAAGACGTGTCTGTAGAAATGTTTCATTTTCATGGGAATACCCAGTGCTATTCATGCGTGAGGCTTGGGGAGCTTGCAGATAATGTGATAAACAACTATTTCAAGGACGAACTTGAATCTGGGGAATTAAATTATATGCATATCAATGCTCAGGCTCCAGAGAATTTAGAGCTTGCAAAAGAGTATCAGGTAAGCTCTATATCATTACAGATAGGCACTACAATAAATGGAGTGAAGACACGGGAGAACCTGGATAAGGTATGGCATTATCTTGAGGATGAAAAGGGTTTTGAGAATTATCTAAAGCCGATGTTGGAGAAAAGATTGAATGGAGAGCTGAATTAGGATGGAACTTATGCAGTTTATGCAGGATATGGCATCAAACGATATTTCAATTCTTGCAGCATTTTTTATAGGTCTGATGGCAGCCATAAGCCCGTGCCCTCTTGCCACAAATATAACTGCAATAGCTTATATCTCAAAGAATCTTGAGGGGGGAACAAAAATAATTCTATCTGGATTATCATATACGTTTGGAAGAATGCTTGCATACGTTTCGATAGCTGCTCTGATTGTATATTTTGGGATGAATGTGATGGGCATCTCAATGCTTTTGCAGTCCAATGCAGAGTTGCTTTTAGGGTCGTTGCTTTTGATAAGCGGGCTTGTGATGCTTGAATATATCAAGCTTGGAAGTTTGAAGTTAGGGGGGCAGGGGTTTGAAAAAATGAAAGAGCAACTTGTTCAAAAAGGATATTTTGGATCGTTTGCTCTTGGGTTCTTGTTTGCTATGGCATTTTGCCCGTTTAGCGCGGTGTTGTATTTTGGAATGCTCATCCCGCTTGCACTAAATGCATCTGATGCTATTTTTATCCCCGCATCATTTTCTTTAGCTACAGGGTTGCCGGTATTGGTGGCAGCACTTGCATTTACACAGGGGGCTAGTATGATTGGAAAATATCTTGGCAAAATTCAGATGGTTGAAAAGGGAGTGAGAAAGTTTGCAGGTATGGTGTTTGTTTTGGCTGGAATTTATTATTTGATCCAGTTAGTGATTTAAGAGGTGATTTGACATGAAAATAAAAGTTGTTGGCTCGGGATGTCCTTCTTGCTCGGCATTGCATGAGAAAGTGAAAAAGATTGTGAGTGAGAATAAAATTGACGCAAAAATCGAGTATGTGAAAGACATAAATGAGCTTGTTAATTTGGGAGTGATGTCAAGCCCTGCGCTTGTCATAGACGGCAAAGTGGCGATGTCGGGGGCGGTTTCAGATAGCGATCTCAAAAAGACAATACTGGAGAAAACTAAGAAAATATAGGGTGTGAAATATAGGAGCGATACTTGGTGAGATGGCATGGAAAAAAATGAGAGGAATTTTTTGATTGGGATAGTTGGGCTTTTTTTGCTATTTTATTTCATGCCCTCAGGGGAAAGATGGTTTGATAATGCGATATTGTCAGGCACGACGATGCTTCATGAATATGCCATTTTGCACATATTGACCTGCCTTGTTCCTGCATTTTTCATAGCAGGTGCGCTAAACACGTTTGTACAAAAAAGCACCATACTCAAAAATTTGAGCTCAAAGGCAAACAAGCTAAATGCATATGCCATTGCGTCCGTGAGTGGAGCCGTGCTGGCGGTTTGTTCGTGCACTATATTGCCCTTGTTTGCGGGCATACATAAACGGGGCGCGGGACTTGGACCCGCTACAACATTCCTTTTTTCTGGTCCCGCGATAAATATTGCGGCAATATTTCTCACGTTTAGCGTTCTTGGATTTGATATTGGGATAGCGAGGGCGGTTTCTGCGATAGTTTTGGCGATTTTAGTTGGAATTTCGATGGATTTTATATTTAGGGAAAAACAGGATAAAGGCGCATTGATTCTGGATAAGGAACAGAAAATAATTACTTCCAAAACTACAGTTGGAGCGCTTATGGTTTTTATGGTGGGAATTTTAATTGTGAACGGGCTTCAGATTGAATCCTTTTTGAAAATATCTGCGATGGTTTTGCTTGCTCTTGTGGTTGGAGGGATGAGCTGGCTTTGGGTCGATAAAAAAGAGAGGGCTTCCTGGCTTGGACAGACTTGGGATTTTGCCAAAACTCTTATGCCCGTTTTGTTTATAGGAGTGTTTATTGCCGGTTTTGCAATTGAGATTATACCGCAGGATTTGGTTAAGGAAATTGCGGGCGAGAATACTCTTGTTGCAAACGCTTTTGCTTCAGTATTTGGTGCGTTTATGTATTTCTCCACATTGACAGAGATTCCGATATTGCAGGCATTGATTGCAAGTGGGATGCATAGGGGGCCGGCTTTGGCTCTTTTATTGGCGGGCCCAAGCTTGAGTTTGCCAAACCTTCTTGTGATAAGACAGGTGCTTGGGAATACAAAGACTCTTGCGTATTTGGTTTTGGTAATACTGTTTTCTACCGTTGCTGGATTTTTGTTTGGAATGGTTGCTTAAGACTAAATAGGGGTTTAATTTGCTATTCCACACCTTTTGTATCAGGTTGAAATCCAGTTTGGGGTAATTAAAAATATTCCTGCACATCTATTTTTTTCCATCCAGCTTTTGCAAAATCTTTTCCATGGGCAATTAATGGCTTTGTTGCATCAACACCGACTTTTGTGGTTTTTCTTGTGTTGGGATCTGCTGATGGATCTAAGGAAGAGCCTTTTTGGTCTGGCTTGATGACTAAATCCTTGTTTGCCTGAAAGCGGGTGGCAATTGCCCACTCCACTTCTTCTGGGGAGTAAATGTCAATGTCTTCATCAACAACAATGCAGTGTTTGAGGGATTTGTGGCCAATAAATGCCGCTTCTGTTGCCTTTTTGCCGTCATCCTCATTTTTCTTTTGAATTTGAACAACTGCATGGAGCCAGGAGCAGCCGCCCGGAGTAATATTAACTCCTGTGCATTTGCACACCTTGTTTGCTTCCAAATAGATTGTAGGTTCTTTTGGCATGCCCATTAATAATTTGTGCTCTAATGCGCCGGGGAGGAGGGCATGGTAAATCGGATTTTTTCTTGTGTAAATTTTATTTATGTAAACAACCCTTTGCTTTCGAATTATGTCATAAGTTTCTGTTAAATCAATAAATGGGCCTTCGTCATGCATTTCATCAGTAATTGTTGCCTCTATTACAATTTCTGCATCAGCAGGCACGGTTATTCCGCTTTCCAATTTTACAACATTTAGAGGGGAGAGGGAATTTGCTATTTTTAATTCATCTACACCTGGTTTTGGGGTGGATACTGCGGATGCAAGCAAGAAATTAATGGGCGCGCCGATTACTATTGCAACATCTAATTTGCCGCCTGCGCGTGTGATGAATTCTTCCAAATGCCTGTGCAAAATGCGGGCAACCATTTTGTTTTTTGAAATTTGCATCATCCTGTGAAATGAGCAATTTTGCCCTAATTCCTTGTCGCGGGCAATTACTACTGCAGAAGAGAAATATGGCCCTCCGTCTTTTTCTGCGTGAAAGAGAATTGGCAATTTGCCTAAATCAATATCTGAAATTGCATTCTCAAGCACGGGGGCATTTTTTGCATCAACTTCTTTTGGCTTTGTGGGCTTTTCTATTGCATTTATTAATTTTGGAATTAATTCTTCTTTTTTTATTTGAAAATATTTGCAAATCAAATCTTTTGTTGAAAATATGTTTCCTGCAACTATTGCGCCTTTATTTTCTTTTATTTTATTTGCCAAAACAGGCTTGCCGTCGAGGGATTTGAGTACTCCCGCCAATTCAAGCTTTTTTGAAATTGGCTTTTTTAATTCAATTAATTGGTTTTCTTTTCTTAATTGCTCGATAAATTCGCGGAATGTTTTCATTCTTTCCACCTTTTGAATAATTTATGCCCAATTTTTAATTGGTCCAATACTTTGCCGCATATAAAATCTATTAAATCATCTATTTTCTTTGGGGAATGGTAAAATGCTGGCGAAGCCGGAAGGACGACGCCACCCGCCAAAGTGACTGACTCCATATTTTTTATTGCAATGAGGGAATAAGGGGTTTCGCGTATAACTAAAATTAATTTTTTTCTTTCTTTTAGCATTACTTCTGCTGCGCGGGATATGAGGTTGCTTCCTACTCCGTTTGATATTTCTCCCAAACTTTTCAGGGAGCAGGGGCAAATAATCATGGCATCGGGGGAATTGGAGCCGGATGCGCAGGGTGCGGTTAAGTCATTTTCATCATAATCTGAAGAAGGGAGGGGGGAATTTTCTGCCTGGGCTACTTTTTTTGCGCCTTCTGAAATTATTGTTTTTATTTCGTGGGGGGTGTTTTTGAGATGGGAGAGGAGGCGGGTGCCGTATGCTATGCCTGAGGCGCCGGTAATTGCTAGAAGAATTTTCATAAATATAATTGGAAGTTTGGTATTAAATTAATTTGTTTTTGCAAATTAAGGCTTTTCGCCATACGCAACCATTATTGGGAATTTGACAAACACTTTCTCGCCATCCAGCTTGACTTGGAATTCATCTGCAAAAACAGGGTTTGTGCTTATTATTTCGCAGACAAACTCATTGAGCTTTCCAATTATCTCTGCATCGTTTGCATTCTTGCCAAACTGCCCTTTCCATTGCGAAGTTTCAACATCGCTTGTAAATCCAATATATGCTCCATTGCTGGTAAATCCTGCATCGCACAGAAACGTCTCCCACTCACCTAGCTGCGGGATGTAAAGGCTGCCCTCCTTTTCTAGGTTTCTGCCTGCAAATTCGTGTTTTGCGGAATGAAACTTGATTACACCAATCTGCCCATCGTTGCTATAGGCAGTCATGTCCGCGATAACTAATCTTCCGCCGCTTTCAAGCGAATTGTATATTGCCTTCAGCGCAACAGGTATCTGGTCCATTGGAAAATCCTTTATCCCATAGCGGACTGCGATAATGTTGAATTTGATTCCGTTTTTGTCAAGCTCGCGTATATCGCTCTGAATAACGTCAAATCCTTCATTTTTTAGTATGGCAAGAGGCTCTGCCCTTATGTCATTGAAAAAAACGCGCAGATTCGGCTTTGAGTCTGGTTGTTCTTTGTATATTTTTAGAAGGTCTTTGCCAAGCTTGCCTGGACCTGACATGCCGTCAAGAAGGGTTATTTCCTTTTTGTCTAGAAATTTGCCAAACTTGCATGCATCAAATATTGCCTTAAAAAATGGGGTTGAGGAATTATAAGAACCAATATTTTTTCTAAAATCCTCTGAAGTCTGGTTGTTGATACGCATATAAGCACCTGTAGACATATAAAATCACTTCCAATAACATATTGTGCTAAAATAATTTAAAAAACCATCTTAGGGAGGCGGCTTTAAAACCAAAGATGCATAGAAAATTATATGAAACTTCTCAAATTAGGCGGAAGCGTTATTACCAACAAAAAAGGCAGGTGTGAAGCTAATTTGAAAAATATTAATAAATTGGCTGAAATGCTGGGAAGGCTGTGGGAAAAGGGGGAAAGGGATATTGTTTTGGTGCACGGGGCGGGAAGCTTTGGGCATCCCTTGGTTATTGAATTTGGGCTGAATGAGGGGGTGGAAAATGAGGGGGATGTGGAAAATATGAAAAAGGTGCAGGAAAAATGTGCAGAATTGTCTGGACTTGTTGTTGATGCATTGAAGGGGGAAGGGGTGGATGCGGAAAGGGTGGCTCCGCATGAAATAATCAAGCAGAGGGGGAAGAGGATTTACAGCATTGATGAAAGCAAAGTGTTTGATTTGCTTGAAAAAGAGAAAATGCCAATATTGCACGGAGATATGGTGCCTGATGAGGAAATTGGGTATAGCGTTTGCTCGGGAGATGCGATAGTCGCATATTTTGCAGAGAAGGCGGAAATTGTTGTTATGGGAACGAATGTTGACGGAGTGATGGCCGGGGGAAAGCTTGTTGAGAGGGTGGATAATTCAAATTTTGTTGAAATTATGGGGCATTTGCATGAGGCGGATACGCCTGATGTCACAGGAGGAATGGCGGGAAAGATAAGGGAATTGAGAAATGTCGGGGGAGTGATATATATTGTGAATGCAGATTATCCTGAAAGAATTGAGAAGCTGATTTTGGGGGAAAAGGCAAAATGCACAAGAATTGAATTTTAGCAAAAAAGGCAAAAGTAAATGTTTAAATTGTTTTAATTGTCTAACTTTTCTTATGGAAGAGGAAACAATTGAAAATTATTGCAAGGCAATAATGGAATTGGATAAAGGGGAAGGGGCAAAATCAGTTGATATTGCGAAGAAATTGGGTATTTCGAAAATATCTGTTTCCATTACTTTGCAGAAATTGAAGGAAGGGAAATATATCAGCATGAAAAAGTATGGAAAAGTGAAGCTTGCCAAAAAAGGGAAGTGTGTTGCAAAAAAATAGGGAAAAAGCACGGGGCAATAAAGCATTTTTTGGAAAAATGCCTTTGTGTGGGGAAGGAGAGGGCATGCAGGGAAGCGTGCGCAATTGAGCACCATCTAAGTGATGATACTGTAAAAAAGATGGTTAAATTATGCAAATGCAAAAAATGCTTTTGAAATAGATTTGGGGCTTATTTTGGTAAATAGATATAAACGCAGGTAAGCAGGACTAATTTTGGAGGGTGAAAAATGGTAACTTACAGGCTGGATGCAAAGAAAAATATGGGTGAAAAAAGCATATTTGCGGGAAAGAATTTGGCGGGGAATAATAAAACTAAGATAATTACAATTCCGAGCTTGGAAAGATTGTTTGAATCTGAAGAAGTGGAGGATGCTGAGGAAGCGGGAGAGAAAGTTGAGAAAGCGCAAAAATATACTAAATGGGCGCTAGATAAATTGGAAAAAAAGCACAGACGCAGGATTATGAAGGCTGAAATGAAAGCAAACTAATTTTATGGAGGGGAAGGGATTCGAACCCTAACTCCTAAGAGATAGGATCCTGAATCCTACGCATTTGACCAGGCTTTGCTACCCCTCCGAAAAGTGGATATAATAATGTCTATTGAGATTTAAAAAGAAAATAGAAAGAAATTATCTCAAACTATCTAAGACAACTTTTTCCATTTCAATCGGCTCAAACCCTTGCAATACTTTTATTGCAATTGAAAGTTTGTGCTCTGAATTTGAATACAAATCCATCAAAGTATCCCCTTTCTTTACCATATCCCCTTTTTCGCAATGCAAATAAATGCCTGCATATTTGTCTGCAGGCGCGCCGGTGGCGCGGGCAACGCGCGCAAGCAGTTTGTTGTCAACATGGGAAATTCGCCCAGAGCGGGATGCTTTTATTTTGTGCGTATATTTTCCGAGGGGGATGGAATCTGAAGTGAGCTTGCGCGCATTTCCCCCCTGCCATTCAACTATTTGCTTGAATTTTTTCAAAGCTTTGCCATTGTCTATAATATTTGATGCCATTTCAGCCCCACGCCCTTTTTTCGCTTTTCCGCATAATTCAAACAATTTTCCTGTAAGAAGGCAGGATTTTTCCCTTAAATCATGGGGGCCGCTTCCTTCAAGCACCTGCAATACATCACGGCATTCAAGCGCGGGACCTATGCCTTTTCCAATCGGATCCTCTCCGTTTGTAATTAAAGATTCTATTTTTATTCCAAGCCGCTTTCCAATGTTAATAAAATCTGATGCAAACTGCCTTGCCTGTGCAACATCTGCAATTTTTACCCCTCTTCCAACAGGCAAATCTATTATGCAATATTGCGCGCCTACGCTTTTTTTCTTTGCTAATATTGATGCAAGCAACACTCCGCGAGGGTCTAGGGAGAGTGGATTTCGCACCTTTATCAGCTTGTCATCTGCTGCAGCAAGGTTGATGGCGCCGCCCCATACAATGCATCCCCCAATTTTGTTAACCTGCTTTTGCACATCTTCAATAGGCAAATTGACAGAGCAAAGCAATTCCATTGTATCTGCAGTGCCTGCAGCAGAAGTTATGGCGCGGGAAGAAGATTTTGGTATATAGCAGCCTGCTGCTGCAACAATCGGCACAAGTATCATGGTGGTGCGGTTGCCCGCTACTCCGCCAATGCAATGCTTGTCTAAAATCGGCTTTTTCTTTAATTTTAATTTTTCCCCGCTGTTTACTATTGCGTCGGTAAGCCCTACCACTTCGTCATCGTTCATATTATGGATATAACAAGAGGTCATGAATGCGGATAATTCTCCCTCTGAAAGGCGGTTTGCCATAACATCATCTATTATTGATGCCATCTGGTTTGTATGCAAAGGGTGGCCTTCTATTTTGGATTTTATATATTCAATTGATTTGGGGCGGCGGGTAAGCATTAATTCAACTATTTGCCCGTCTTTTGCCTTTAATTCGGTAGCGGCTTCATGGAATAATCCTATTTCCCCCGGCTTTACCATGTCATTTGTCAAATCAACTATTGCGGTTATTTGTTTTTTGTTAAGAAAGAGGCGCACCCGGTATCCAGTAAAAATATTGTTTTGGTGCGCAAATTGGGCATTGAGCACAACTATTGTGCCGCCTGTCATTATGTCGATTTTTTTTGCTTTTAATTTCAATTTTTGCAATTTGAATATTTTTTCCTTTACTTTTGCATAATCTGATTTTACCATTTTATTCACCTATTTCAAGCTTTTTTTCTGCCAATATTGCCAGCTGGGCGGGGGGGATTAAACCTTCTTCAGTAATATAAGCTGATATGAAATTTGCAGGGGTGCGGTCAAAGGCAGGGTTGAGCACTTTTAATTTTTTTGGAATTGAAATTGAATTTTTGCCGGCTTTTTCTTTTGCATATAAACCGCTTCCCCAAACTTCTGAAACACCCCTTTCCTCAATTGGCCCGGCTCTTCCAAAGCGGGTGAGGGGGTCGTATTTGTAAATTTCTGCGGCACAGAGGAAGCGGATGGAATGGGTGTGGGCAAGCTGGGCTAAAGTGAAAGTTCCTATTTTGTTTATTAAATCCCCTTCAGCAGTAATTGCGTCTGCGCCAACTAATACTAAATCCATTTTGCTAATTAATGAGCCGGAAGCAGAATCTACTGTTAAATTAACTTCTAATCCGTATTCAGACAATTCTCTTGCAGACAATCTTCCCTGGTAAAGGGGGCGGGTTTCCAAACAAGTAACATGCGGGTTTTTGCCTTCGTCATATGCTTTTTGCAATATTTTTATAATGGTGGTGGAATGGCAGTGGATGAGAATGTTTGCCCCGTGCGGAATTTCTGCTGAGCCAAATTTTGCAATTTTATTTATGGATTCGTGCATTTTGTCAATAAAAGAGGAGTGGTGGGAAAGAAGGGCGGATTTCATATCTTTTACATCTTTTGATGGGCGGGTGCGTGTCCATGCTAAAATAAAGCGGAGGGAATCTTCCAAAGAATTTCTCATCATCGGCTCGGTGGGGCGGGTGGATTCAAGGGTTTTGGCTGCTGAAAGAAGCTGTTGATATAATTCATTTTTTGTTTTTGCCTTGCTTTTTTGGGCAGTGGAAACTAAAGCTTCTAAAGCGGCGCGGGCTATCCTTCTTGCGCCCTGTATGCGTATGGAGCGGATATCCCTTGCAACTTCTGAAAGGGTGCGCAAACTTTTCATATATTGGGAAACTGAGAGATTGTTTAAAATACTTGAGTGGAAAAGGGAAGCAGGTGGAAATATGAAAATCGGGGGAAAAAAAGTAAGAGAGATAGCATTGGCTGATATGTTGCTTGCATACAGTTTGATTGCTCTGGGGGTGCTGGTTTTGCTTGCAATTTCGGGAATTTATACCCCCATGACTGCAAGCGGCTTGGATTTTGAAGCAAGAACCCCTTTTAGAACAGTCATAAGCCAAACAGTAAATGCAATGGAATGTTCACGAACCCCAGCGGGAGAGTCAGCTGGATTAATTGAAAATGGAACAATGTACATGTGGTATCGCACATGCAATGCTTGGGAAGGGACAAATGCGAGCATTATATATGCAGAAAGCAAGGATGGCATAACTTTTACGAATAAGGATTGGACAAACTTAAATAGATCTAATGGGGATTATTATTTCCCATATGTTATCAAAGCAAATGATACATACAATATGTTTGTGAGAAATAGTGCAGTAGGAACGGGTATATTCAGGTATGAATCAAGCGATAAAATTACATGGAGCCAAGTGTGTGATGGAGCAGTAATAACGGATGCAGTATATGCTCTCAATCCTGCTGTCTATTATGATAATGTGTCAAATGTTTGGGAGATGCTACTAGAATCTGGAGCACTAGCTCCGGGTGGGGTATACAGCCCAATAGGCTATTATAATTCAACGGATGGATGCAACTATACAGCCTATCCGAAAAATCCACTCTCTGTTTTTGGAAACCGCACAGGAAATCCAGACATCAAAAAAGAAAATGGTGTTTACGTGGTTTATGCGTGGAATAGAACTCATAATAACATCTTTTGGGCTAATGGAACAGATTTGACGGATTTAACTTTTCAGTCTGTAATAATGGATAATACAGTTGATCCAAACATTGTAATCCCAGATAATTTGGCCGAATGGGAGCACACATATTATTTATATCATAATGGAGCAGGAGGCATAGTCGTAAATGCGGCTTGGGAAAGCACAAATCTCACATTTGCACAAGCACACAGAATAAGCGGTGAAGAAGCATCACACAACGCCCCCATAACAATATCAAACGTCAGTATAGATGGAAAAACCTCTCCAGTATATGATGCCCATAGCCAGAGCTAACTTATGGGCACTGCCAAAACTGTTGTTATTCATCAGCTTTTTACGTTTGAAATTCCACCACTGCTCCTGAGGGTTCATCTCAGGGGGGTATGGCAGCAAAAACTTCAGCTCCGACCTTGGATGAGTTTGCAAAAATCACTTCGCTTTTTTTGATTTATGCACCACAAGATTGTCAAGGTATAACCGGATTTTCTTTTTTGCATACTTCTTCTCTATCTTCCTTAGAAATCTTACAAACACCTCTGATTTTGCATTCTTGCTTGACATTTCAATTATTTCTCCCTTTAGGATTATACTGCTCCAAAGCCAGGGGATAAGAATATTGTTGGAATGTGCCATTATTGAAAACAATGTCTGAAAAATCTGAAATTTCGGCAATGCAAGAAATTAAAAATGTGCCCATCCTTTAGAGAATAAAAAAGAGGGGGATAAAATGAAGGCGGGAAAAGTTGCTTTTGCCATGCTTTTGATGAGCGCGTTGATATTTGCAGAGCCGTTGCTCTTGATTATTGATGCCTCGGGAAGCATGGAAGATACTCTGGATTCCGGGGTGAGAAAAATTGATGCAGCAAAAAGCGCTGCAACAGAATTAGTAAATTCATATAGTGATGAAATTGCTCTTATGGTATATACAGACTGTGACAGCGGGGGAGACCCGTATTCTGGCTCTATTAGTGTGTGGGTGGAATTTACCACAGATAAATCTGAATTGAGAAACCAGATAAGCAGCCTTACTCCGCAGTCAGACACTCCGATAGCAGATTCTATTGAAGAGGGAAAAACATATATTGAAGATACCAAGGGGTATGGAAAAATAGTGGTGCTGACAGACGGAGAGGAAACATGCGGATCCAGCAGTGATATTGGGGATGCGATAGAAAATGCGGGCATAAAGCAGATAGATGTAAGTGTTATCGGCTATGCGCTTGATGACTATACTGATGAGGAATTGCAGGAAATTGTTGAAGATGCTGGCGGAAAATATTACAAGGCAGGGGATGAGGAAGAATTAAAGCAGGCCATGAAGCAGGCGTCTGGAGATGTTGGATGTTGCCTCTTTCCGGTAGCGCTGGTATCTCTTGCAGGCTATATGACATACAGGAAATTCAACTAAACCCCCTTCCCCTCTTTTTTTATATTTTTCTTTTCCTTTACTAGTGCATGGAAGCATTAATTTGGTCTGTAGTGGCAACAATTATTGTAAGCTTGATTTCATTGGTTGGCATAATCACCCTGCTTGTAAAGAAAAATACTTTAAATAAAATACTGCTTCTTCTTGTCGGCTTTTCTGCCGGAGCTTTGCTTGGGGGGGCATTTCTTCATCTAATACCTGAGGCAGTGGAAGAAACTGGAATGGATGCGGTAGGATTATATGTAATAGCCGGGCTTTGTACTTTTTTTATTGTTGAGAAATTTTTGTACTGGCACCACTGCCATAAGGGAGGGGCGTGCGATGTGCATACATTTACCTACATGAATTTGATTGGGGATGGGGTGCATAATTTTATTGACGGGTTGATAATTTCCGCAAGTTTTGTTGTTGATTTCAACCTTGGAATTGCCACCACAATTGCAGTAATTGCGCATGAAATACCCCAGGAAATAGGGGATTTTGGGGTGCTGATTTACGGGGGGTTTGGAAGGATGAAAGCACTTTTGTTTAACTTTCTTTCAGCAATAACTGCAGTGCTTGGGGCGGTTGTCGGATATTTTCTCTCTTCGCATATTGCAAGCTTTACTGCTTTTCTTCTTCCTTTTGCGGCAGGGGGATTTATTTACATTGCATCCTCGGATTTGATTCCGGAATTGCACAGGGAAAAGAAATTGAGCAAATCAATTATGTCATTTGCAGTATTTTTGATAGGAATTGCATTTATGTATGGAACAAAGCTTGTTTTTGGAGGGTAAAAAGCATATCCGTTTTCTTTATATTACCCCTTTAATACAATTATATTCGCGCGTCTGTCGTTCAACTTGGTTAGGACTTTAGCCTTCCAAGGAAACTTTTTGCCTTCGGTAAAAAGTTTCATCAAAAAACGAGGTAAGCTAATAATCCGGGTTCAAATCCCGGCGGACGCAGTTTTTATAAAACACCCCTGCATTGTGAGATATGCAAGAGGTGGTGCCATGAGTTTGAATGCAAAGAATTTTGCCCTGGCTGCAGGTATAATGTGGGGCATTGGACTGTTTTTTCTGACTTTAATTTCTGCATATACCGGCTATGGGGCAAGCTTTCTGAAGCTGATTATGGGAGTATATCCCGGGTATAGCATCAGCATGATGGGAAGTGTTGTAGGATTGATATATGGATTTATTGATGGATTTGTTGGATGCTATATATTTGTCTGGCTGTACAATAAATTGGGGGAAGAGAGAGGGATGAAAAAGAGAAGGTAAATTAATAGTGCCTGCTTTTTCTTTCTCTGTATTTGGTGTGCAATAGCTTGTGAGATTTTTCCGAGCCGGGGTGGGAGAGAAATTCTTTGTATAAGGAAATGATTTCGGGGTTTTTGTGGGATTTGCGCAGGGGGAGTATTGCATCCTGGTGATAAATGGCAAGAGCCCTTTTCTTTACTATTTCAGGATTGGTGGGTATTGGCTGGCCCCCTCCCCCAACGCACCCTCCGGGGCATGCCATTATTTCAATAAAATGCAAATTTGTTTTCTTTTTTTGCACTTCTTCTAATAATTTTTTTGCATTGACAAGCCCGTGCACAATTGCAATATTTATTTTCTTTCCCCCTAACTGCACGCTTGCTTTTCTAACTCCTTCCAGCCCCCTCACTTCAGAATATTCGATTTTTTTCAATTCTTTTCCTTCCAATCTGTCTGCTGCTGTGCGCAATACGGCTTCCATTACTCCGCCTGTTGCCCCGAAAATTGTCCCTCCTCCTGAAGCAGAGCCCATTACAGGGTCATAGAATTCGTCGGGGAGAGTGTGCAATTTGATATTTGCATTATTAAGCATTTTCCCCAATTCCCGAGTAGTGAGCACATAATCAACATCTTTATAGCCTGAAGAATTCATTTCAGGGCGTAAGCATTCGAATTTTTTTGCAACGCACGGCATTATGGATACAACTACAATATTTGCAGGGTTGAGGCTGTGCTTTTTTGCATAATAGGTTTTTGCAATCGTGCCAAACATCTGGTGGGGGCTTTTGCAGCTGCTTACATTTGAAAGCAAATTTGGAAAAAACCTTTCAACATATCTTATCCATGCAGGGCAGCAGGAAGTTGTCATTGGAAGGTTTTTTCCGCTGTTTATTCTTTCAATTAATTCATTTGCTTCTTCCATTATTGTCAAATCTGCGCCAAATGCAGTGTCAAGCACTTTGTCAAATCCCAACCTCCGAAGTGCTGCTATCATTCTTCCTGTAAGAAGGGTGCCGGGGGGCATGCCCTGGGTTTCGCCAATAGATGCGCGTATTGCAGGGGCTGTTTGCGCAATTACTATTTTTTCTGGATTTGAAATTGCATTTCTTACTTCCTGAATATGCTCTTTTTCCATTATTGTGCTGTTGGGGCAGGCAAGAATGCATTGGCCGCAATATACGCAAAATGCAACATTAGGCCCATGGCTTATTGTAGGGCAAAATTTCCAGCGATGGCTTCCCTCGTCAAATTCCATAGGGCTGAGCCCTTGTATTTTCTGGCATGCTATTGCGCACCTTCCGCATCTTGTGCATTTGAAAACATCATGAAAAAGGCAGGGGTCGGATTGGCTGATTTTTTCAATCCTTTTTACAAATGCTGGCGTAGGGGTTTTCTTGGGTGGTGTCTTGGGCGCGTCCATAACAGGTCTCCTTGGAAAAAGGTGGCATGCATCTTATATAAATTTTGGGGTGGCTTAGAAGAATGTCTCAGTTTATTTTTAATAATTCAGGTTCAAAATAGGCTGGTGAGCCAATCTGAGAATATCCGCCCTGAGCTTGTTCAAAAACTAAAGAGCCAAAGTAACAAAGAGGTTGCAAAACTGTGTTCTGAGGCGGAAAACATTAGAAAAAAATTTGTAGGGGATAAGGTATATCTTAGGGGGATTATTGAATTTTCAAATTTGTGCGAAAAAGACTGCTTTTACTGCGGGATTAGGAGAAGCAACAGGAATGTTGAAAGGTTTAGGATGAGTGAGAAGGAAATTTTGGACTGCGCCAAATGGGCATTTAAGAATGGCTATGGCTCTGTTGTTTTGCAGTCTGGTGAAATTGCAAATAAGGAGTTTGTTGATTTTTTGGTTAAATTGGTTGAGCAGATAAAAAAGGAGACTAAAACTGCTGATGCAAAGAAAAAAGGGCTTGGAATCACCCTGTGTGTGGGAGAGCAGAAAAAAAATGTTTATCAGGAGCTTTTTGATGCCGGGGCACACAGGTATTTGCTAAGGATTGAAACATCCAATCCAAAACTGTATGAAAAAATACACCCAAAAGAATGCTCATTTGAAAACAGGGTAAAATGCCTTGAAAATCTGAAGGAGATTGGCTATCAAGTGGGCACAGGGGTGATGATTGGCATTCCCGGGCAGAGTGTGGAGGATTTGGCTGATGATATTTTGTTTTTCAAAAAAATTGATGCAGACATGTTTGGGATGGGCCCGTATATTATTCATGAAAATACGCCCATGCGAAAATATGCAAAAAAATGGAATGCGGGAAAGAATGGGCAATTGCGCCTTGCTTTGAACATGGTTGCGGCTACAAGGATTTTCCTGAAAGATGTGAATATTGCCGCAACCACTGCATTTGATGCCCTTAGCCCGCTGGGCAGGGATTTGGCGCTAAAGCATGGGGCAAATATTATGATGCCGGTTATTACCCCTAAAAAATACAGGGGAAAATACCTTTTGTATGAGGGAAAGCCGTGCATTGATGAGGATGCGATAAAATGCAAAGACTGCCATATCAGGAGGGTGAAAAGGATTGGAAGGGAAATTGGCTTTGGCAAGTGGGGAGACTCTTTGCATTACTTTAAGAGGGTTGGAATATGAACGCTGCAATTTTGGTTAACAGAGTTAATATTGGAATATTCGGGAAAACAAATGCCGGAAAATCCACAATCATGAATTTGCTCACTGACCAGCAGACTTCAATTGTGGATGAAAAAGCAGGCACCACTGCGGATGTGAAGCAGGCTGTTTTGGAGATTCATAATTTCGGGCCAGTAAAAATTTTTGATACTGCAGGGCTTGATGAATATTCCAAATTGGGGGAAAAGAAAAAATCCAAGGCATTGCAGGCGCTGAAAGAGTGTGATTTGGTTTTGCTTGTTATCAACCCTGCAGAAGAAGGGGGATTTGATGAGGAAAATGAAATAATTTCATTGTGCAGGCAGTATTCAAAGCAGGTTTTTTTGGTCTATAATATTTTTTGTAAAGGCGACTGGAAATTGGCGGAAAAATGCAGTGAAAAGATATTTAATTCGCAAAAAATTTGCAAGTCTATAATTGATGCGAAGTCAGCCAGTGCAAAAAACAAATTGCTTGAATTTATCAAATCAGAATATAAGAATGAGAAAAAAATCCCAGAGGTTTTGCCGTTTATCAGGCCGAGCGGGTTTGTTGCGCTAAATATTCCGGTTGATGAGGAAACGCCTCTTGGAAGGCTGCTGAGGCCCCAGAATGTGGTGCTGGATTTTCTTTTGAGAAGAATGGTGCCTTTTGCAGGGTTTAGGATGGATTTGCTTAAGGCAAGAAGCGGAATTAAGAGTATTAGGGAGGGGGAAAAAAGAAAATGGCTGGCATTTTTAGATGATTTGAAAGGAAAGCACAATGGCCTGCAGCTTGTAATTACGGATTCGCAGGCAATAGATGTTGTAGCAGACTGGACGCCTGAGGAAATTCCTATTACAACTTTTTCCATTACAATGATTCATTACCAAAGCGGGGGGAATTTGCATAAATTTGTGGAAGGGTTGAAGGTTGTTGATAAGCTTACAGATGGGGATAAGATATGCATTGCCGAGGCATGCAACCACAACAGGACATGTGATGATATTGGAACCAGGCAGATTCCGAGAAGGATGAAGGAAAAACTCGGAGTAAATTTGGACATTGATTTTGTATTTGGACGGGAGTTTCCTTCAGAGGGTAAATTGAATAGGTATAAGCTGTTAATCCACTGCGGAGGATGCATGATTGACTCGCAGAAAGTGAATGCAAGGATGGCTGACTTGCAACAGCTAAAAATTCCGGTTACAAATTACGGGCTTCTTCTTTCTTACCTGAAGGGAAGGGAGGCATTGAGGCGCGTGTTAAAACCGTGGGGCGTTGAAGATGAGCGGCTTTATAGATGAAGGAAAAATAAGCAGGATACTTGGGCAAAGCACTTACGCAAGCGATGATGATATTGAGGGCGCGATTGAAAAGGCAAAAAAACTGAAAGGGCTGAGCTTGGAGCAGGCTACAATGCTTCTGAATGCAAAAAAAGCCGGGCATAAAAAAATGATTTACTCTGCTGCGAAAGAGATTAAGCAAAATATTTACGGAACCCGCCTTGTTTTGTTTGCGCCCCTTTACCTGAGCAACTACTGCATAAACAACTGCCTCTACTGCGGCTTTAGGCGCGATAACAAAGAGCTGAGAAGAAAATGCCTTGGATTTGATGAGATAAAAAATGAGGTTGGCGCGCTGCTCAATGAGGGGCACAAAAGGCTTTTGCTGGTTGTGGGGGAGCATCCAGAATTTTCAAATATAGAATATTTGGAAAAATCAATTGAAAGCGTTTATTCAGTTAAGCATGAAAAAACTGAAATCAGGAGGGTGAATGTAAACTGCGCCCCCCTTAGTTTTGAGGAGTTTAAAAGGCTTAAAGCATGCAAAATCGGAACATACCAGCTTTTTCAGGAAACATACCACAAAGAAACTTATGAAAAAGCCCATCCCCCCGGACCTAAGGCTGATTATGACAAAAGGATTGGGGCAATGGATTTGGCATTTAAGGCAGGGATTGATGATTTGGGAATTGGTGTGCTGTTTGGCCTGCATGACTACAAATTTGAAACCCTTGCGCTGCTGATGCATGCAAATTATCTTGACAAAACATATGGTGTCGGACCACATACAATTTCGGTTCCAAGGATTGAGCCGGCACTAAATGCCCCGCTTGCAAATAATCCTTCGGCACCAGTTTCGGATGAGGATTTCAAGCAGATGGTCGCAGTAATTAGAATGGCAGTTCCATATACTGGGATGATTTTAACCACAAGAGAAAGAGCCCAGTTTCGGGATGAGGTTTTTTCAGTCGGGATTTCCCAAATTAGCGGCGGGTCAAAAACAAATCCAGGAGGGTATAGCAAAAAGAAACCAGATACAAAAAATGAGGAGCAGTTTGTGTTGTCAGACAAGAGGACATTGGCAGAGCTTGTAAAAGATGTGTGTAAGATGGGTTATTTGCCAAGCTTTTGCACGGGATGCTACAGGATTGGAAGAACAGGGGATTATTTTATGCAGTTTGCAAAAAGCGGCAAGATTCAGAATTTTTGCCATCCCAATGCGATTCTGACTTTTAAGGAATATTTGATTGATTATGCGGATGAGGAGCTGAAAAAAATTGGGAATAAGGTTATTGAAAAGGAAATTGAAAATATTCCTGATGAAAAAAGGAGGGAGATTACTGTTTCAAGGCTGAAAGAGATTGAAAATGGAAAAAGGGACTTATATTTTTAAAGCGAAAAATCCTTGACAGCAATGGGTGTGATGCAATTATATACTGCAATTACAGGGGGAGTTGCGGGAATTTTATTGCATGAGGGGAAAAAGAGAGTTTTTGGCTGAAGGGCAGGAGTTTTATATCCCAAACATTTTTATATTTGTGAGCTTAATTTATTTGCTATGCAAATGATTGACCCTATTTTAGGGGCTGTGCTGATATTTTTT
>JBDRNY010000089.1:0-7895 GCA_043810635.1 Microcaldota archaeon
AAAAGAAAGAAATTTATTAGCACATGCTTACATCACAAATATTGGCTGTAGTTGCAAATGCATCTGCCTCCACATCGCCATACAATATATTCAATATGTTTGGCGCAACCACTACAATCAATATTCCGATTACCGCGCCTACAAGCATTGCTGTTGCCCATGTGTTGGCTCTTGCGCGGGTTTCTGCGCCCATCATTTGGCCTGCTGCATAAACAACTCCTGCGCCGATAATCATAAGCATGGATACCACGGGCAATACCTGCATTAATTGGCCGCACATGCATCCTGCAGCAACTTTTATCCTTCCAAGCCCTTGCTCATCCGCAGCAAATACAGCCGCACCGCCCATAAGTGCTGTTATAGCGGAATATGCAACAACTTTAGGATTTGCAGGTAATTTCAACATTAACACACCTCATACACTAATTCTGGATAAATCTGCCTCTTAGTATTTATAAAACTTGCGAATGGGAAGGGGCGGGAGGAGGGGGGGATGGTTCAGATATGTGACCTCCTCCCACGACTAAAGTCGTGGGCTTCCGCCCAGATACAAACAAAAAATCAAATTCATATCTGATTCGCACTTTGTCCGAAGACAAAGGCGTGCCTTTTTCCTGAAAGGAAAAAGTGCATATAGTTCTTGCTTCATAGAGGAACTTTTGTTCCTGCTCCACAAGCTTAAATTCGGGCCAGCCCGGCCCTATAAAATATCTTACTCGCAGGGCATATATATACCCTTGGAGGGGGCAACTTTCCAGTGCAATTTGGCTCGCCCCCATTCCACCCTTGAAAGGATGGGATTTCCAGCTCGCTATATTTTAAACAGGGTAGAGGATAGAATATTATGATTGTGGGTGTTGATGAGGCGGGGAGAGGGTGCGTGATAGGCCCTATGGTTATAGCAATTGCAATAATCGACCCTTTGCAAGAGTATAAATTGAAGGAAATGGGAGTGAGGGATTCCAAAGAATTGGAGCCGAAGAGGAGGAGGATGCTTTACAAAGAAGTGAGGAAAATTTGCAAAACTAAGAATGTTAAGATAAGCGCAAAAGAAATTACAAAATTGATGGACGAATATTCCTTGAATGATATTGAGGCAATGAAAATTGCCAAACTGCTGAAAGATGCAAAAGCAGAGGCGGCATATATAGATTCGCCGGATAATGTGCCCAAGAATTTTGAAAAAAGGATAATGAAATTTTCGAAAAACAAAATGAAAATGAAACTGGTGTGTGAAAACAAGGCGGATAAAAATCATCCCATAGTGGCGGCGGCGTCAATAATTGCAAAGGTGCAGAGAGACAGGGAAATTGAAAAAATAAAGAAAATTGTCGGCTATGATTTTAATTCGGGGTATACTTCGGATATTATTACGATTTCATTTTTGGAAAAGCATGCAAATGACGGGGAAGTAAAGCCTTATTTAAGGCATAAGTGGAAAACTTTGCAGAGATTGAGGCAAAAAAAACTGGGGGATTTCTAATTTTGGATTTTTTGCCTGACTTGCCCAAGAGGGCAAGCTGAAGGCAGAGGAAAATATCTGATTTTTAGATAATATTATAAAGTTAAACTTTTAAGTTAAACTTAGGTGAGACAATGGCGAAGGTATATGAAAAGGGAATTGTAGTTATACCAAAGCATATTCAGAAGATGGCAGGAATCCGAAAAGGAACAGAAATCAGTTTTAGGGTGGAAAACAAGAAAGTGGTTATTGAGCCTGAAGACGGCTGGTGGCTTGAATTCGAAGAAATAAGAAATGAAATTTCCAAGCTTTGCGGAAAAGGGATTGGAAAAAGAATAAAAATGGCTGAGAAAAAGTACAAAAACAGGTTTAAACATGTTTATTGATGCAAATATTTTCATTAGCGCCTTTACAAAAGAAGGGAAAAAAAGCCAAAAGTGCAAAACACTGATTCATAGAATAACAAAGGGAGAGCAGAATGCTACAACAAGCCCGATGGTGCTTGATGAGGCGCTGTATGTGCTGTCAGACATATCAAGCAGAGAGGCGGCATTGAAGGCTTACCGCAAAATATTGAGTTTGCCAAATTTGAGAATATTGCCGGTTGACAGAAAGTGCTGTGAAATTGCAGATAAGTTTGTAATGGAAGGATTGGAACCCCAAGATGCGTTTCATGCCGCCGTAATGAAAATAAACGAAATAAGCACCATTTGCTCATTTGACAAGCATTTTGACAAAATAGAGGGCATAAAGAGGCAGGAGCCAAAATAATCAGAATTCAAATTTCTTTTTTCTGCCTTTTCCTGCAGAATGGATTGCGTCTGCCAAAGAAGAAATTTTTTTTGTTACATCTGCGCCGCCTTCAAGGGCTGTGCCTACCTGCAAAATATCTGCCCCTGCTTTTACAAGGGAGCTTGCCTGCTCGGGAGTGCGCACCCCCCCGCCGATTATATATGGAATTGAAATTGTGGATGAAACTGTTTTTGCCATTTCAACAGGTATCGGCCCTTCTGCGGGGTTGGAGCCTGCGTCGGTTAATACAAAATGCATTCCCATGTATTGGGCTGCAAGAGCCATTGCAGCTGCCAAAGAAGGCTTTGTGCGGGGTATTAGCTTTGCCTCTCCCACCCAGCCGACAGTTCCTCCGGGCTGGATAACAATATATCCTACGGGCATTGCCTCAATTCCAAGCTGTTTCACCACAGGTGCGGCAAGCGTCTGCGCGCCTGAAATCCAATACGGATTTCTGGAATTTAAGAGGCTCATAAAATAAACAGCATCTGCATATTTGCTTACAGTAGTGACATTTCCTGGGAAAAGTATGAGGGGGATTGAAATTTGGGATTTTATTTCTTTTACAACTTTGTCTAAAAGCTCTCCCCCGACGCCGGTAGAGCCCCCTACAAGTATATAATCCGCCCCTGCTTCTGCTGCCAATGCCCCTGCCTTGACAGCATTGTCAAGGGTGGGATAATCCAATGGGTCTATTAATGCGGCAAGCAACGCTCCTTTTTTGTCCAGCGCTTCCAGCAAATATTTTTCGATTTTTCTTTTCATATACTAGCCTTTTTTGCTTTCATCTAAAAACTGCATTACTACTTTCTCAATTCCAATTTTAAAGGGTATTGTGCTCTTCCATCCAAGCTCTTTTTTTGCCTTTTCAGGCGAGAAAAGCCTGTTGCATGCAAGCTGGTCTATCATTTCCCCTGTAAGGGAATGCTTTTTTTTGGAAACTTTTGCCCACAGCATTTTTGCATATATTGCAAATTTTGCAGCCATGGGGCTGATATGCTTTTTCGGAATATCAACTCCGAGCATTTGCGCAGCTGTTTCAACAAGCTGCAGCTGGGTGAGGGAGGGGGTTGCAACTAAAATGTAGGTTGAGCCGGAATTTATTTTTGCTGAAACAGATTTTGCAATTGCATTTACAATATCATCAACATGCACCAAAGGCACATAATTTTTCCCGTTTCCTATAATCCTCATTTCTTTATTCTTGATGTTTCTTAATATCGGGTAAAATCCTTCCCTGAATTCTTTTCCGTAGATTATTCCGGGCTGGAGCACAATTACATTGAATTTGTCTTTGAATAAGAGGGCAAGCTTTTCCCCTTCAAATTTGGATTTCCCATAAGCATCTTTTGGATTTTTTGGGTAATTCTCGTCTGCAATTCCGTTAATATTTTTTCCATAAACCGCAATCGAGCTTATGTGAATAAACTTTTCAAGGGAGGGGGGGGCGGCATCAAGAATTCTTTTTGTTGCAAGCATGTTTGCATTATACATTTCCTTCTTGGGAATAGTGGTGTCGGTTGCGCCCGTTATATTTACAATATGAGTTATGCCCTCCAGGGATTTTTTCAAATTTCCTGGATTGGAATAATCCGTTAATTTGCAATCTGCTTTTTTTGGAAGAAATCTCAGTGAATTTTTTGAGCGCACCAAAGCAATGGCAGGAATTTTTTTCTTTTTGCAATATTGCACAAACTTCCTGCCTAATCTTCCGGAGGCGCCCGCAACCGCGATTTTCATGCAAATATTTGCATAGGAGCAGTTAAAATATTGCATATGCATAAATTTGTTAAATGATGAGATTGAGGTATTTCCGAGCCCCCGAAGCAATGAGGAAGGTCTTGAGTTACTGACGAAAATTATTTACCAGTTCTATTTGCCTAGTAGAAAGATTGCCAAGGAAAGCATTAATCCGGCGAGGATGCAGTAATAGGCAAAATAGGAAAATTTCCCTCTTTTTAAAATTTCCATGAAAAAGCCGATGCTTAAATAGCCCGCGGCAAATGAGGCAAGCAAGCCTGCAATTATTATATCTGCACCCAGCATGCCGGGAGGGGCTTGTGCAAATTCCAGAATTGAGGCAATAGACATTGCAGGTATGCCGATTATAAATGAAAATTCGGCAGCTTCCCTTGGTTCTATGCCCATTAAAAGCGCGGTGCCTATTGTGCTTCCTGAGCGGGAAATTCCGGGGGAAGATGCCAACCCCTGGGCAATTCCCACAAGAATGGCGGATTTGGATTTAATTTTTTTCCCGATGTTTTTTGCCCTGGATGCAAAGAAAAGAAAAACTCCGGTTGCAAATATTAGGAGGGAAACTATTATCGGTTCGTAAAAAAGGGTTTTGAAAAAAGTTCTTCCGAAAAAAGCCAATATTGCAGTCGGTATGCCTGCAAGAATAATCATTTTTATATATTGAAGGGAAGGGGGGGAAAAAGAAATTAGCCCTTTTAATATCCAGAGAATTTTTTCGCGGAAATAAATTACAAGCGCGGCAGTGGTGCCGAGCATAAGCATTATGTCAAATTCCGCATTTTTTTCTATTCCAAAAATTTCATGGGCTATTACAAGGTGGCCTGAGCTTGATATTGGAAGCCATTCGGTAAACCCCTGCACAATCCCCAAAATAAGCGCAGATATGATGTCCATATGCTTGCCCTAAAAAAGGAAAAAGAATTATTTCAAATTCTTTTTGTCAACTATTATATGGTCTGACGAGGCAAGCACAGATTCGTATGAAACAACAAGAAGCCCTTCCTCTTTGCTCAGGTCGCGGGCCATTGGATTGTCATAATTCGGCTCCACAAGAAGATGCTCTATTTTTCCTGTCTGCTCATGCACTGTCAAATCAATAAGCTTTCCCAGCTCTTCCCCATCATTTGTAATTACTTTTTTGCCTGCCAGCTGTTTAGCGATAACAATCTTTGCCATCATACCACCTGTGATATTATTATCCTCTTGATAATTGGAGGAGGTTTTATTTTAAATAACTATTGCTTTTTATCCTCAATTCTAAACAACTGCATATGTGGAATACCACCAATAACCACAACATTCTCACTTTTTGCAAATCCATTATCTATTGCTACCGAAACAGCCTTTTTTCCCGCCAAATTTGCGCATGTGCATTGTTTTAGCAATTCGGCTATTTCTTCTTCTTTTGCCAATTCTCCCTCGTAAAATGAACGAAAAGCCTGCAAATCAAGCACCATCCCCCCTCCTTCGTATTTTTTGCCCAATGCATCCTTGTCTGCAACAGCCAATATAACATCTTCTCCCTGCTTGTGCAATTTAAAATAAATCATTTTTTAACCCATTTTTCATATTTTTCTAGTACCTTATTTGGGGAGAGGATATAAATCATGGGGCAGGAGTAGGGGTGGTTTTTTTCAATATATTTGCAAGCCTCCCTTGGCTTGGATGTTTTTGCCTCTAAAATATATTCTTTTTCATTGCATATTTTTCCTTCCCATTTAAAAACTGAAGAAATGGGGTAATAATGCACGCATGCTGCCAAAGAAAAAGAAATTAATTTATTTGCCATTTGCTTTGCAATTTTTTTATTTGGCAAAGAAGTTTTTACAATATGCATGGAAAAATAAGGAAAAGAGAAAATAAAAAATGTTCTAAATTGAAAAAACCTATTTTGACCCAAAGATTCCGGATGGAAGGACAAGATGGATATTTAGAAATCCGTTCCATTTGTCAATCTTCTGGCCTGTCTGTGGAGTGTAGATGTCAGGGGTTTTTTCAATAAACCGCCTTATTTCAGGGGAGTTTTTGTCGTATGTGAGCATCAAAGTAAATGCAAGGCCCATGCCCTTTTCTGTTGCTTTTACAACATACCAGCTAATTCCCAAGCCTGCGCTGATATCAAGCTTGCTTCTTACCCCTCCGTTCCCGGCGGAAAATACATCATACGGGCTCAACCCGCTGTCCATTGGGCCCAGCATAATATAGGCATTTATGCTTGCCCTGTCAAACTGGGGAAGGTTTAGCATGAGCAAAGGAAGGTTTAGAAGGTCTGCTGACACTCCAACCTTGTAGTTTGAGCCGATTAGCCATGCCTCTGCACCGCACTCAGGAATGCCGAGGTGGACACCGCCCGAGAATTTGCCGTCTGAATATCTTAAAAATGTCGGAGTAATAAACCAGTCTGTTTTAAACAAAAGCTCGACATTGGAAACTTTAACGCCTCCAACCAATTGCCTGTCTTCGTCTTTAAGGCCTGAAATGTCTGAAAAGTCTAGCCTTAAGTCAAAAAGTTCTGAGCTTGCTCCAATCCTGAAGTTATATCTCACAACATTATATGCTTCAGTAGGCTCATACATTCTGAGTGTTTTTATTTCCTGCTCATTTGAGCCGATTTGAATGGTGTCTCTGTATGCCTGGGCCTGCCATTTCAAATATTGTGAAAGGCTGATGCCTCCGCCAATATAAAAGGCCAATTTTTTGACATAATTGTTTGGAACCGGAACAACTACGCTCTGGTTAGCAAACAAAAATCCGGGGGTGAGCACTCCATAAACAGTTGTTGGGTTTCTTAAAATATCTTTTAAAGAAGCATTGTCAGAATTCAAAATATCCCCAAGGGTGTTGAATACATCGTCTGTGCTTTTTCCCAAAAGAATATTTACATTTTTGTTTTCATATGTTTTAAATTCTGTGTAAGGCGGGTTTGGAATAGGGTAGTTTACTGGAATATTGTAATTTTGAGATGTTTTTGCGCCTGTTGAATCTGGCTGTGTATTTTTATTTGTAAGTGCACATGCAGGCAAAACCATAGTGCTTACAGTAAAAGCTGAAGCCAGTATAGTTATATCTAGCCTGTCTTTCATAGCAAGAGCAGTTCTTTTTATTGTGTTTTTAGTATTTTTGAATGAATTTCCAATATTCTGAAAACCATTTCTGAGCATAGGTTTTTGCATAATAAATACCTCCCAACTAACATTCTTAGTAATGGATTATAGTGTAATATTGTGTATGAGTGTTTATAAACGTTTTGGCATGTATTCTTAGCTATTGGG
The DNA here is from genome assembly GCA_043810635.1 of Microcaldota archaeon. GTDB lineage: Archaea > Micrarchaeota > Micrarchaeia > Anstonellales > Anstonellaceae > 1-14-0-10-45-29. The sequence continues at coordinate 7,282 of JBDRNY010000089.1, forward strand.
CCCGCCTGAACTGGCAACCATCAGGTTTTCTTTTTCTTTAGGAAAGAAAAGAAAGGCTCTTGGGCCCGCGCGGGATCGAACCGCGAATCTTCTGCGTGTAAGGCAGACGTGTTAACCATTCCACCACGGACCCGGATAAATGTTTTCCAAATTCAAATTTTTAAGGCAGACGTGTCCATCAACTGCCGGAAGGCAGTTGGTGGTGTGATGGCCGCAGGCCAGCTGCATAACCATTCCACCACGGACCCATTAGCCCCCATCGGATTCGAACCGATGTTTGCAGGTTTCTCCAAATTCCCTTTTCCCTCATTTTAGAGAGGCCCCGAGTTTTCTTTCTTTTGAACCCGAGGGCCTTTTCCTTCTTTTCTAAAGAAAGAAAAGGGGCTCTCCAGAACCTGCCGTCCTTAACCGCTAGACCAGGGGGCTATTTCCCTGCATTTGCCAGCCCCAGAATGGGGCTAGCTAGCATGATAGTGACATCCTCCCCCGCATAAATGCGGGGGCTTCCACCCAAGCATGTTTAGCATACTTGATTTATAGTTCCCACTTCATTAAAATTGCTTGCCCCAAGCGCAACGTTTGGAGTAGAGACCCTTTTTAGGCAGGCTTTCACT